>CADCNZ010000001.1 GCA_902802935.1 uncultured bacterium
AAAAATAATAATAAAAATGTTGATTTAGAATCTGCTGACTGAACCTTACTAATAAGTCAATTCTCGAACTTCAAAATTACAAAAAAGACTGAAGGCGGTTTCCAGACTTGGGATGCAAATACCGATATGGCGAAGCTTCGTTATCACATATCCGGATATGATGCAAAAAGACTTCAAGCAATAACAGATCCCGGATTGAGATATATTGAACAACAAAAAATGGAAAGAGCATCCAAAGAAGTTCAAGATATGACAATTCAGGCCGGTAAATACTGGACTCAGAAACAGAAAAATATTGTTGAGTTATATACTGCAAAAACAATTGGCAGAACTAAAGATATCAATGGAATTAAAACATTAATAGCAAAAGGGGATTTGCCTAAAGAAGCAGAAATTGATAATGAAACGCTATCTAATATTCTTAATGGTTATTATATTCTTAGTCCTAAATTATTAGATGATAAAAAGAATGTAACCGTCAAATCTCTTATGGAGTTACCGCTTGATTCATTAGAATTTGGCGAAAATACTGTCGGAGTTTTGGCAACCTCTTATTTTTCCAACAGAGCTACAACAGATGAGACAATAGGACTTTCCAGATTTGACCTAATGAAAAAGGGGAATCCTCACCTTGTTGATGAATACAAGAACACCTACACAAAAGTAAATAATCTTTATAAAAACGAATTAAATTCATTTGCTGACGATATTATAAAAGAAATAGATAAAATATCAGATGAAAAATTACTAAATACCAACGGCGAATATACGGAATATGGCGAATATGTTATAGAACATTTCGGACAAGACATTGCAAAATATGCGCTTTTAAAATCATTAGCTGCTGATAATTTTAAGACAAAAATTCTTGAGAACGGAGACATAACATACGACTATGATTCAATAAAAAGTGCTACAACGCTCAAAGCTCTCGGAATTAATGCAAATAATCCTAAACAAGAAGCCGAGCTTCTATACGATAAAATTCAAGAAGGATTAAAAAATCTTACAAAAAATGACGTTGAATTTGTTTCTAAATCGATTGCACAGAGAATCTATGGAACGAATGTAAATAGTTTTAGACTGGCTGAAGCGATTTATAATCGTTCAGGGCTGGGTCTATCTTGGAGACTTGACGCTCTTAAAGATATAGCAGACATGGATTCTGTAAGAAACAGAGAAAATAGTTTTGATGACCTATGGGATGTAAATATTGATTTCTGGAGTAAATTTGTTGAAGAAATTAAGAACATAAATCCTAACTCCCACTTAGAAGCAGAAATTACTGATATAGAATATTTGATGAAAGATACTTACGGACTTGATTCAATCCCATACGAAGGTAAAAATTACATAGGTCAGAAATTTAACGGCGAATTTGATGCTATGGTAAAATTTTTCAATGAAACCGGAATAACATCAGAAGCCGCATACTCATACATGTTTACAAGCGTATTAAAAATGCTTGCTCCAAACTTTGAAAACGGAACAGATGTATCAAAATACCACGATGATGTAAAACATAGAATTGATTTATTACTACAAACAAGAAGCGTTGATTACTTGAGAAATTTATATACATTCTTAGGAAACCATGATAAACCAAGAATGATTCACGGGCTGGCAATTGATTTAAAACTGTTCCACTCCCCGATTCTATACAATTATACTGATGACGGACATGCTAAATTTGATTCGCACAGAGAACAAAGATTAGACATAATAAGAGTTCTAAGCGGTGCATCCTCTCAAAAAGAAGTCCCTATTGAGTTAAGGTTAAATGTTGATAATATGGACTATTTTAGAACTATTAGTGCTCGCGCAGCAGCACAAAGCAAGCTATTAATTGATTCTATAGATGACAGCCTTTCTGACAAGCTTTCAGAGAAACAGCTATCAGTTCTAAAACAAGCAATTTCCGATATAACTAACGGCAACTACTTGGCAAACAAAGATTCTGTTTCCGTCACAAGAATAAATATTCCTGAATTATCAAGCTTAGAGAATGCTTTTAACGAAGTCTTAAATCTTGCGCAAAGATATGGTTTAAAACTTTCTTCAGAAGAAAAACAACATCTTATAAACTCAGTTATCGAGATTGCCAATTCTTCAGATTTAAATAAATACTTAGTAAAAGAGGAAAGCAAATATTACCTTGGAAACTCATTTAATGAAGTCTGTGAACAAAATAGAAATGCTTTAAAAGATATAATGGGCAGCTCTGACAATTACGAATTATACAGTATATACACCATTCAACTTGCAAGATTGCTCAAAGATTCTTATACTAAATCCGGTTTAAATTATGGGACACAAAACATAATTAACGAGGCATTCAAAGACTTTGTAAAAAAATATAACAGAAATATCGTTGATACTCATACAGCAGCGCCTAAATTAACCGAGTCTGCACAAGAAGCACAAAGAAAGAATTCATACGGTTCTAGAGATATTAGAACTGCAATAAGAATGATATTCAATCAAGCTGAATTTAAAACCGATTTATCATTTACTAATAAAGAAGATTTAATAGAACGGGTCTATAAAGCTGCAACAGAACCTGCCGTTGCCAAAGCAGCAATCGGAACAGAAATTTTGAAATCATTAATTGGTATAAATACTACATACTATGCAGATGAATACGGCAACACCGGCTTGGAAGACAAGGCTAAAAATAATACACAACAAAACAGAATGCCTATGAGGGCAAATCATACAGAATATGAAAAACAAATTAACAAATATATGACAGAGCCAATCAAAGATCGTTCTAATTCTGAGTTAATGCCATTAAACAATGGTGTTCCTTATATGCTTGATATTGTTGTAAACAACAAAAACAGAGATGAATTGTGTAAAAGAATAACAGAAATAAATAATATACTAAAGACACAAAATATATCAGATGCAGAACGCAATAAATTAGAAGATGAAAAAAGATCCCTTTCTATGAATTTAGCAAAATTTGCCTATTTAAGACAATCTGCTAACGGAGATATGACTATTTCTATTGTTGATACAGGATGGGTAAATAACGATAACAGATATGATTATTTTAAACATTATGGTCTTGAAACAAAGGACGATGTTCAACATTTCTTCAAAATAAATAATATTGATTCTATTAACCCTGAAAACAAATATGTACCTATCATGAATAGAACTGAATTCGACTATATTCTTTTGGGTGCCGGTATAGCGTTGCCGACAGGATTAACATTTACAAATGCAAACGGCAAAGATAAAGTTAAATATATAGTAGAAAAAATCGGAGAATACTATAAAATAGCACGACAAGACGGTAAAAAAATTATAATGGACGGGCTAACATCAAGGAATGGAGTTATGCTTTTAAAACATACAAAAAAGATAGGTTTTAAAGGCAATGCCGCGACCAAATTACACAACAGCATATATAATGTAGCGAATACAGCTTATAAAAATGTCAGCAGCGCTGAATACGGCAAAAACCTCTCCGTAATATCTGTGTAGAACATAATCACTCAACCGATAAAACTAATTCTGATGCTTTTTGGATTGCACGATTTTGTATTTCTGTATTATTCCAAAAATTTTCATGATTTATATATTCATTAACAATTTTTCTTGCCCACGAACCAATTGCAATTCCCCAATATTTTACACCGCATAATTTTGCCAGTTCTGCAGTTTTGGAATTTGTTCCTCCTGATAGCATTATGTGAACAGGAAGTTCTGCATTTTGAATAATTTCTGCCATTGCAACTGCTTGTAATGTCGTTTTATAATCATCAGAGCCTCCACTCATAGGAATGCCGTCAGCTTGAATAATTGTTTTGTAAGGAGCCCTGTTCTTTATCATATCTTTTATTCTTTCAATAACTTCTCTGTTTCCAAAATTCTCCCTATCAACACAGATTGATACAAATTCAGGATTACATTCATTTATAATTTTCCATTTTGACTGAAGATCTGCTTCATCATTCCCAATAATGTGTAGTTCTAATATATCTGCACCATTTTGCACCATATATGGCAGTATTTCTTTTGTATTTATTGATTTATACTCCATGGTTATTGCCTGCGTCGGGCATTTGTCAAAACATTTTTGACAACCTAAACATTTTTTCTCATCAATTATAATAGATGAATATATTGCATCATATGGGCATACCCTATAACAAGCTGCACATTTTATACACTTTGACATATTAATTTTCGCCTTTGAAATATGCTTATCACCATTTATTCCAACGCTTACACATATATGTTTATTCTCTGTTCCTGATAATGTTATCGCGTTTTTCGCAGCTTCTAAAATATCCTTACGTGCGGAAATATCAAAAATCGCAGCTCCCGCTTTTGCATAAACATAAACTAAACGTTTTACATGCTCAACATCTTCATTTCCAGCGCCACAAACTAATTTAAACACTATCTAAAATCCTATAGCATAATCGAAAACTTTTTTTTGAGCGTTGTTTTTATTTATATCTTCACTAACCACAGGTATTTCAGGGGTTTCAATAACTTGACCGGCTCTCTGCAGCATATTATTTTTCTGTAATGTTTTATCAACATTATTAAAAGATTTTAAAGAATCAAGCTTATTCTGTAGCTCTTCATTTTCATTATTTAAAATAACTGTTTCTCTGCTTAAATCATTTAATTTTATTTCACAAGAAATTACAAAATAATAACTTACAACGACAACGGCAATAAGTATACTCAGTATAATACAAAGTGATTTATTAACTCTTTTAATTGCCATATCTCTGACTAAATTCTCCTTTGGGAAGTACCCTTCTATTATACTATTAACAGCAAGTTTTTGAACAGATCTGTCAACAAAAGATTTTTTTGTTTCCAAAGCCTCTGCCGTATAAACATTTTTTGTTTCTCCGGCAATTTTTTTTATTAAACTATCCAATCCGGATTTATTCTTATTAACTTTTATTGCCGAAACCAAACTAAATCTCCTCTACCCCAAGACATCTTATGATCGTATACATCTTGCAACTCTAAGTTTTGCACTTCGTGACGGCGGATTTATTGCCAGTTCTTCATCGCTTGCTGTTATTGGCTTTTTAACAACCAGCTCGATTTTTGGCGGTTCACATGTGCATATCAAATTGCTGCATCTGCACTTTTGACTTTCATACTTAAAGATTTGTTTTACTATTCGATCCTCTAAAGAATGAAAACTTATTACTGAAATTATACCACCTTCTCCTATCAAATCCAATATATCATGTAGTACATTCTTTACATTTTGTAACTCATGATTTACCTCAATCCTAATAGCCTGAAACACTCTTGTAGCGGGATGTATATTAGATTTAATATGAGGAACTGCATCAACAATAATATTAGAGAGTTCCGTTGTTGTTTTAATCGGTTCCTTTTTTCTAGCTTCAATAATCGCATGAGCAATGCGTTTTGAAAATCTTTCTTCTCCATATTCACTAAATATCCTTACTAAATCAGTTTCTTTATATTTATTTATAACATCATAGGCTGTAAAATCCGCATCTTTATCAAAACGCATGTCCAGAGGTGCTTCCTTTGAAAAAGAAAAGCCTCTTTCTTGCTTTGTTAATTGGTGATATGAAGCTCCTAAGTCCAAAATCACACCGCCTGTAATGATATTAATTCCTAATTTTGATAATTCTGATTTTATATTTGTATAAGATGATTTTACAATAGTTAAATTTTTATACTCTTTTAACCGATTTTTAGAGTGCTCAATTGCTTCGTCATCAATATCAAAAGCAATAAGTCTCCCATTTGGTTGAATTCTCTTTAGTATCAATTCACTGTGACCTCCGCCACCAAGAGTACAATCAACATAAATTTTTCCATCTTGGCAATTCAAAGCATCAACAGCTTCATTTAGCATTACAGTATAGTGTTTAAAATCATCCATGGTTATATTTTAACATAAGTTAGTCTTCAAGCATAAAAGTTACCGGTCCATCATTTATAATAGAGACTTCCATATCAGCTCCAAACTTGCCATGTTTAGTTTTTACACCATTAAATTCTACCTGATTTATAAAATATTCATATAATTCATTTGCAATATCAGGAGATGCAGATTTATCAAAACTCGGTCTTGTTCCTTTTTTACAATCACCACAAAGTGTAAATTGAGACACAATTAGCATTTCGCCATTTGTATTAAGTAAAGACAAATTCATTTTTCCGTTTTCATCAGAAAAGATTCTTAAGTTTACAATTTTTTTAGCCAACTTTTCAGATTTTTCTTTATCGTCTCCTTTTTCTATACCTACAAAAGCCAAAATACCGCTATTAATTGAGGAATATATTTTTCCTTCTATTGTTACACTTGCCCGCTTTACTCTCTGTATTAGGACTTTCATTGTAAAACCTCAATAGTTTTGTTTATAGATTCTGAAATTTCACGAATTTTATCCTTTGATATATTCACAAATTCTATAATACTGTTTGTAATTTTAGAAACTGACTCCAAAGTGAATGTTTGTGTCATTTTCATCTCGTAATCCAAATCTATACGTTCTTTTGTTGTTATAAAGTCAAATAAATCAGATTTTTTAGTGTACTCGCTGCTCAAAACCAAATACCCTGTCGACAGTTTTTTAAGAGACTTGAGTATATCCTGATTAATATTTTTATATCGTTTTATATCATTTTTAATACTCATGCCGGTTTTTAACAATTCATCTAATATCAGTAAGCTGGGTTTTAAACTTTCTTTTTGTTTAAATAAATTATCTTTTATTGTACATACATTATATTTGAATTCAACATTAAACTCTCGATTTTCTATGTAAGTCGAATCTTTCAACGCTTCTTCTAATGGCATATTAGTATATCCGTCTATTTGTGCACCTTCTAAAGATGTATTTATATATTCTCTATCAGGAAACAATTTCGTATACTCTTGCAGTGGTCTGATAAACGCTGCATATACAGATTCTGTTGGGACCATTGTTCCTTTGATACCTTTTACAAAATACAAAGAAGCATTTAATTTTTTCAATCTGTCATTTGCTATATTGTGTTTTAATTCAATGTCATCTGTTCTGTACAAAGAATCCGCAAAAGCTTCAAAGTCCGGAGCTGCAATTTCGTATTTGTCAATTTGCTCATTATATCTGCATACCAAATCTTTATATGCGGAGTCTTTGCTATAGCATTGTCCCTCTATATATGCCAAATCCTGACCAACTAATACAATTTTTTTACATCCTAGTATTCTTGCTACATTTATTGCAGTATATGAAACAGTCCCTTTGGATAAATAATCTTTATTACTAAAATCAAATATTTCACTCCACAATGAATTTACAGGCATGTTTGAAGATGCATGTGTAAATATATTTTTAAACTTAAAATTCTTCAAGGCAGGATTTGAAAAAGGTTCTGTCACAAAATTAACATCTTCCAGATTCAATCCGTAAATTTGCGCCGAATTATCAAAAGCCTCTATCATACACAAAAAATCAGGTTTTATATTGTGCTTTGCCAAAGCTTTCATTGCAGTTCCTACTACAATAAGAACAATATTATTTCTATATTTTTTGATAGTCTCTATATTTCTGTCCAGCGTTGGACCGGCTGATACAACCACTGCAGTACTTCCTGTATAAAAATCTTTGATTTTATCCAACGGAATCTCGTTTATTAATGCTGGAATATTATCTATTATACCTTTAGCAACCGGATAAAATGTTTCTTGCGTATATCTTAAATCTAATCCAAAAGAACCAACCATACGTTGCAATTCTGAAACCATTTCATCAAATTTTTGTTCGTTAATTTTTCTATACTCTATTGTTGATAAAAGTAATGGAGTATTTTTGATATTAGATTTTTGATATATATACTCACCTGCCGTTTCCAAATCAGATGTAACGAAAACGTTAGCTTTTAGTATATCTGATGAAAAATCGACCAGAGTAAATGCTATCTTTAATATTGAAATATCCGGTTCATAGAGTATAACTGTACCTTTTGAATTTGCCGCAGAAATTTGAAACAGATATCCCAACCCTATACCATACACCAGATGTATTGCAACCGGAGTATTTTCTGCATTAAGGAATATTTCCTTTGCTTCTCCTAATGGGTTCAGTGGATTGTGCAAATACCCGCCTTTGTATTTTAAATTATAGAACCCGTTCTCCTTAACCAATTCCGGTATTTCTGACGGAACATAATTAACTATTTTTTGCGCCAATTCTTTATTTCTTTGCATCAATGCATTAATATTTTTTTCAAAGACATTACTCATACAAAATTCTCTTATTCTTATATACTATTCGCCTTACCTCTTAATTGACCGCAAGCAGCATCTATATCAGCCCCCCTTTCAAGCCTGACTGTAACTTTTTTACCGGAATGCTCCAATAAATATTTAAATTTCATTATATCAGCCTGCGATGGTTTTTTGTAATCATTTTCAATAACTGAGTTATATGGAATTAAATTTATATTACATTTTAAATCTTTCAGAAACACTGCAAGTTCCTTTGCAACTTCTGACGAATCATTAAAACCATGTATAAGAATATACTCAATTGTAATCCTTCTTCCGGTTTTATCTATATAATTTTTTAAAGATTTTTTTAAGTCAGGCAAACTATATTTATTTTCAATCGGCATTAACATTTTCCTTAAGTCATGGGAAGGCGCATGTAAAGAAATTGCCAGCGTTGACTGCAGTTCCAACGATGCAAGTTCATCTATTCCCGGAATTATTCCGCTGGTTGAAATGGTAATTCTTCTTGCTCCTATTTGAAAATCTTCATTAAAAATATCTATAGCTTTTAGAACATTGTCAAGATTAAGCAAAGGTTCTCCCTGCCCCATAAAAACAATATTGGTAACCTTCAAACCGGTATCCCTTTGGATAGCAAGAACTTGCTCTACAATTTCTTTGTATGTTAGGTTCCTTTTAAAACCGCCTTTGCCTGTTGCACAGAATGAACAATTTACCGCACATCCCACTTGCGAGCTCACACAAGCTGTCAAATTCGCTCTATTATCAAAACGCATTAGTACTGTTTCTACACACTCGCCATCAGGATACTCAATCAAATACTTTATAGTTCCGTCTTTGCTTACTTGCTTTACTTTTATATTTGTGTCAGTTATGACAGCAATTTCACTAAGTTTTTCCCGAAAATCTTTCGAAAGATTTGACATTTCGTCGATTTTAGAAATCGATTTTGTATAAACCCAATTATGAATTTGATTTGCTCTAAACTTAGATGCTCCCAGCTTTAACATCAATTCTTCTATTTCTTGGAGCTTCATTCCTGCAAGCACTATCATCCTAATTTTTCCTTGTAAAAAACAATAATATCCGATTTCGCCTTTAATAGCATTGCCGCGTGTGAAACCTCATTCTTCCATTCATTATATGAGCATTTCGATGGCAATAATTTCAAAGGATTGTGTGGAAAATCCTTACATATATCAGGTCTATTTTCATAAATAGAACAAGTATTTCCTTCCAATTTTGGACAATAATAATAGTATATTTTATCATCCTCAACCAGAGTGTTCAAAAGTTCAAAGTACTCCGGATCAGCAGTTTTTGCCTCTTCTTCAGTTTTGTATGGTACAAATATTGAAACAAATTCTTCTGAATACTTATCACCTTTTCTGGCACGTTGTTTTAATTGTTCATATGAATAACCGCTAACAGCAAGCCTGCAGCACGCACCACATTTATTACATTCATAATCTTTCTTCTTATCCATTATACTTTTATATGCTGCATTTAGTTTTTGCTGATAATCTCCTGTGAGATATGTTATAACCTGCAATTGCCATTCTCTATATTTGCACCCTGCCGGATATTTTGTAAAAACGTCTTTAACCTCTATTTTGCAATCTTTTACCGTACAATTTGTACAAGCATCCTTTGGTTTAAATTCATTCAGATCACGCCTTATGCTTTCAGCTGCTTCAATAAAAATTTGTTCATAATTTAATTCGATATTTTTATATTGTGATTCTATAGAATTATCCTTTAATGGTTCTTCCTCAGTCTTACTTATAAATACATTATTACTGCTGAAAAAATTGTTGTTTTCAGCATTCTCATTTTGTAAGAAATTTTTATCCCCAAAAAAGTTCTCCATAATTAGGATCATATCATAAATTCCCCTTTCGGGCAATGGAAGAAAGAAATATTGGAGAAATACTTGAATTGGAGGAATTATAATGACAATAAAATTACAAATCTATAAATGTAATATATGCGGGAATATAGTACAAATTTTAAATCCGGGAGACGGTAATCTTATTTGCTGCGGTCAGGAAATGGAACATTTGAAAATTCAGTATGATAATTCTGAACTTGGAGAAAAACATACTCCAAAATATACATTCAAAGAGAATGAAAAATTCGTTAGTGTTATAGGACATCCAATGACTACAGAGCATTACATACAGTTTATTGAAACATATACCAGAGATAAAAATGAAGTACATATAAAATTCTTTTATCCTGACGAATTACCGGAAATGAATATAACGTTTATGCCGGAAGCAAATGATACTATTGAATACTGTAATATACATAAACTATGGGGAAACAACGTTATGTTAGAAAATGAAAAAGGCGATTTTAGTATTTAAATGATTAGTGAAAAAATTCAAGAATTAATAAATAAACAAATTAACAAAGAATTCTATTCCGGATACTTATATTTATCTATGTCCACAGTTCTCAAAGAACTTGGTTTATTCGGATTTGCGCATTGTACAAGAAATAATGCCAGAGATAAAGTTGAACAAGGATTGCAACTTTTGGACTACTTACTGGATTGCCACAGTTTTGTAACATTAAAACAGATTCAAGCACCTGAATATATGTTTGACGGAGTCGCAAATCTTTTTAAACGATTATACAAACACGAAAAATCAATAACTGAATCTATTTTAGAAATCACAAGAGTCTTACAAAACGAATGTGATATAAAAACTTATTCCTTCATGAATATTTATTTAGAAAAACAACAATCCAAAGAAAAAAACATTGAATATATTGCAAAAAAAATGGAACAACTTGGAAACGATAATACATCACTAACTACGTTTGACAACATGTTATACTCACAATAATTATTTTATGTAAATTTTTATAAATATAAGGTACAAAGTCTTATTGAAATGATATATAATATTAATATATGTATATCGTCAAAAATTTAAAGGATTATAATTTATCCCACAAACAAAGGATTTTTGCGGGGTACTTGAAGGATAACGTGGATTCGTTTATTTGTTATGAAAAAATAACGAATCGTACCGCTATGCGCAAATACTTTTCACCGGAAAACGATTTTACAGAATACACAACAGCAATTGCAGAACCTGCTGAACTTATCGCCAGAGCTTTCGCTTCCTAATTTGTGCAAACATATTTTATATGTTATTCTCTATATAGGGAGAATTTCGTATGAAAAAGTTTTTATCATTTATACTGTTTTTATCACTTAGCGTAATATCAACTTCTGCAAAAGATAGTGAAAATTACTATATAAACTTTGACGGAGAAAGATACAATTTATTATATAGTGTCAAAAATAAGGATTTTGGCGGGTACTTGAATGAGTATTATAAAAATGGTGAGACTTATCACAATTGGTCAGAAATGGTAGCCATTCATCATTTTCCAAATGTATA
>CADCNZ010000002.1 GCA_902802935.1 uncultured bacterium
CTCTTTCTTTATTTATCTCGCATTTATTGAATGCTTGACATCTGCTAAGGTGTGATACCGTTTTGTGTTTGACCTTGGATACCTTCGTGAACACGAAGTTTGTCAAGAGCTTCCTTGATTTGGTTGAGCAACATAGTATAATCAGGATCATCTGTTTTATCCAATTTGCTCAAATCATTAGCCATTTGTTGTAATAACGGTAATAATTTATTGATATTGTTATTATTGTTGTTATTAATCTTAGTTGCATATTTGTCTAATAATGCATCAAGGTCTGCTGCAGTAATTCCGTTTCCACCGCCTAAGTTATTAATGCTGTCAGTGTTTTCTTTAATGCCATCAGCAGCTTTAAGAAGTTTTTCAAGATATATATTGGCAAGTTTCAAGTATGCATTCATTTGAGCGTGGTCTTCATCAGCTGCTTTTTGAGCCTTGTCCATATAATCAAATAACTTTTTCCAGTTGTTTGATGCGTCATCAATATAACTTGATAATTTAGAAAGTAACGGTGTTAATTTAGCTTCAATTTCTGCTAATTTTTGATATAATTTTTCAAGTTCTGCAGTAAGATTTGAGTTACCTGCATTAATTGCTGCAGTAACTTCACTTATAGCCTTGATTACACCTTCGTTAGTGTTATATACAGGGTTTTGAAGAAGTTCAATAATAACAAGTCTTTGATTATTTTCTTTTTCTTCATTTGTGATATATTCTTTTTTGAAATTATTAATTGCATTAATTATTGCTTGAGTAGACATATACATTGCTTCTTGTTGACTAATACCATTAAATCTGAGTACCGCCATTATACCTGCATCGCCTTTTTTAATTGCTTCAATGATTTCATCTGGTTTTTCGTTAGCAAGTACGATTAATGAATCAGAGTTAGCTTTAAGAGCTGCAACATCATCAGCAACACCTTCCAATGTTTTACCCATATTAATCAATACACTTGTTTGTACTTTATTTACGTTAACTAAGTCTCTAAACATAGGATAGAATTTTTTCTTAGCATCTTCAACGCTGTTGTATAATTTCAAAATATTAGCGCTTATAACATCAAGCTTACCGTCAATAGAATCTAACAAGCTTATGATTTCGTTACGTTGTGCTTCAGAAATGTAGCCTTGTTTGATTATAGTATTGATTAATTTAGCCAATTTTTCATCGCCTGCTTTAGTAGTAGCTGTGTTTTCTTTGATAGCTTTAATGATTTCAGAAGTTGTCATTTTTGCTATTTGAGCTTGAGTGTAGCCCATATTCATAAGCATACCCATTAATTGAGCGTGTTGAATACCAAGTTGTTTTGCAAGATTTTCTGAATTAGCATTCATATCAACGTCAAGTACATCAAGTTTTGCTAATATTGCTTCTTGGTTTGCAATCATTATGCTGTCGCTTTCAAGGACTTTTTCACCCTGTTGAGCTATTACGTTTACGTTAGCATCAATATTTCTAACAGAATTCAATAATTTAGCTCTGTCTTTAGCTGCAGCTTCTTGATTTGCAATAACTGTATTTAATTGAGATTTAATATCTGAAACAAGTCCTTTGATAGCAGCTAATTTTTCATCCATTGATTTGTTGCTGTTCAAAATGTCATATAAAAGACTTAATGCTGTTGCATTATCTACACCTTGCATTTCAAGTAATGCTATGATTGTAGATTGATTGTCAAGAATCAGTTTTTGGAATTTTTCGTCATTAGCAGTCTTTTCTCTGTACATTTCTAGGAATGTTTCATACATATTAACAATTTTATTAAAATAAGTTTGATATTTAGCATCTCTGTCTGCCATATCTTTACGTAATTCTTTTAATTCATCTAACATGGATTGCAATATTGAAAAATCAATTGTAACTGTGTTTTCAACATTGATATTAATATCAGTGCGTCTGTCCAAATCATCAGCATCTTTGCAAGATTGAAGAGATGCAGCACCAACTACTAATGCAGCAGGTAATGCAGTTTTCATTACTCTTGTCATACCTTTGAAAGAGACGCCGTTAGCGTTAATTTGTTGTGCTAAATCTGGGTTGCTCATCAAGTTTTGCATACCTTGAAACATCAAAGCATTCATGCCTGATTGAGATTCTGTAGTTTCAGGAACAGGAGCTGCGGATGCAGTTTTATTTGGTTCTCCTTCTCCAAATTTAATTTTTTTGTTACCTAATAACAAAAGTTCGTTCATTGTAATGTTCATACGTTTTATGCTCCTTTTTTACGTAATATCTACTACTATTGTATCTCTATGAAAAACTGTAAAAAATATTTTTGCTATTAAGTTTTATTTTTGAAACAATTCTTTACATTTTTTTTAATAGTAAATGTTATTATTTAAGAAAAATTTACTTATTTTGACTTAAATAATTTATCTGTTGTCAAACCATATATTTGTTTATATAATATCTAAGGACACAGGTAATAATAATTATGAAAGATATAATAGTTCAGAAGTTCGGAGGAACTTCAGTAGCAGATACAGAAAAGATTAAAAATGTTGCCAAAGCAATAATCAGGGAGAAAAATTTAGGGCATGATATTGTAGTGGTTGTCTCAGCAATGGGACACACAACAGATTATCTTGTAAAGATGGCACATGACATATCAGAGAATCCTTCATCAAGAGAGATGGACATGCTTTTGTCAACGGGTGAAGGCGTTTCAATTGCACTTCTTGCGATGGCACTTCAGGCGCAAGGATGCCCTGCTGTAAGTATGAATGCTGTACAAGTGGGTATAATGACTGAAAAAGTTCATTCAAAAGCAAGAATTATAGATATAAAAACAGAAAAAATAAAACGGCATTTAGAAAAAGGTGAAGTTGTTGTTGTTGCCGGATTCCAAGGTGTTACTGAAGATCTTGAAATAACAACTCTCGGAAGAGGCGGCTCAGATACTTCAGCCGTAGCTTTGGCGGGTGCGCTAAGTGCAAAAAGGTGTGATATCTATACTGATGTAGAAGGTGTTTATACTACTGACCCGAGGGTAGTACCTAATGCGTCAAGGTTAGACGAGATATCATATGGAGAAATGCTCGAATTAGCAAGAGTCGGTGCAAATGTTCTACATCCGCGTGCTGTTGAAACAGCAAAACAATACAATGTGCCGGTGAGAGTCAGAAGCACTTTTAAGTTGGAGAACATGGGTACTTTAATATTAGGAGTAGAAGATATGGAATTACATAAACCTGTAACAGGTGTAGCCTCAGATTCATCACAGCTTAGAGTTGTTGTGTGTGATGTGAAAGATAATCCGGGAACAGCGGCAATTCTATTTAACGGTCTTGCAATCGCAAATATTTCGGTTGATATGATTATTCAATCCTATGCGAGAAAAGATCTTCATACAAATGACATTGCTTTTACTATTGATAAAGGAGATTTGGAGCAAACATTAAATATCCTGGAAAAAGTAAAAGCTCAGTTAGAATTCAGTAATGTTTTTGTTGATGATAAAATTGCAAAAATTTCTATAGTTGGTGCCGGCATGATTGACAGACCAGGTATTGCAGCTGCAATGTTTAAAACTTTGGCTGATTTAGATATAAATATAAAAATGATTTCA
>CADCNZ010000003.1 GCA_902802935.1 uncultured bacterium
AGATTTAATTTTTGTGAAGGCGAACAATAGAATATGTCCGCAACTTGAGCTATCGCTTCTGTTGTATCACTGACAACAATTTGAGGAATGTCGAGATTTAGTCTTCTTTCTACAATACAAAGACAAGCTCCGTTGGCAACAGCTTCTTCTGCAAATTCGTGCCCGTCAACATGTTCACCTGTTAAACATATAAAAACATCTCCGTGCTCTGTTTTCTTGGAGTTATATGAAATGCCGGTAATTTCTTCTACAAAGTTCTCAATTTTATATAATTCAATGTAATTTAGGTTATCTATTAATGTTCTTAATCTCATCTTTTTCCTTTCTGTGCTAAGCTTCGTTTTTCATTTGCTTATGAATAACAGGACTTTTATCCGGTTGTAAATTTAAAATATGTGCAATTTGTGTTGAAATCTCTTTGAAAATAGGTGCAGCTACGGTATTTCCCCATATTTCACCACCTTGTGCGGAATCAACAATTACATATATCAAAACTTGCGGATTGCTTGAAGGCATATATCCAACAATAGAAGTGTAAAGTTTATTTGTGTATCCTGCACCATTTTCTTTCGGTTTTATGGATGTTCCGGTCTTTGCTGCTATATTGTAACTGGATGATTTTATTGGAGATTTGCCTCTATTTATGCTTTCTGTAAGTAAATCTGTTACAACTCTGGCATGCTCAGGTGACATTACTTCTGTTTTTTTAATTTTAACTTCAGCTTCTTCAGGTGAATATTTTATGACATGCGGAGTAACCCTAATGCCGTCGTTTGCCAATGCCGAAACGGCAGAAACCATTTGAATTGCAGTTACTGATGAACCATATCCGTATCCCATTGAAGCGTGATCGGAAGCATCCCATTTATTAGGATTTTTAAGAAGACCAACAGATTCTCCCGGAAGGTCAATTCCTGTTTTTTCACCAAATCCGAATTTTTTAAGCATATTGTAATATTCATGTCTGCCCATCATTTGAGCAACAACAACCGAGCCTACGTTGCTGGAGTGTTCAAATAAATAGACTAAATCAATCATGCCCGGATTTGGACGTCTGTTGTAGTCATAATTCTTAATTGTCCACCAGCCTATTTTGATTTTTCCGGTATCATTAATTCTTGAATATCTGTTTATTTTCCCGAGTTCAATGGCAGATGCAATGGTAATGGTTTTAAAAGTAGATCCAGGTGGAAAAACATCTGTAAGAGTCCAGTTCTTTGTTTGGAAGCTTGTTGCATGCTTAAAATTGTTTGGATCAAAATACGGATATACAGCGTATGCTAATATTTCTCCGTTTCTTGGATTCATGACAATCACAGCTCCTCTTTGCGCGTGAAATTTAGCAATTGCTTTCATGAGCTCTTTTTCGCATACGTGCTGAACAGCTGCATCTATTGTTAATGTTACATCTTTTCCTTTTACAGGTTTTGTTGCGGCAACGGGGTCTGTGGTTATATTATATATAACTTTTCCTTTTGGAGTCATTTCATATGTGGATGACTTTGAAACGCTTTCAAGTTTGTCTCCGGCAGTTAATTCAACGCCGGATGCGACATCAGCATCAAAATTGTAATATCCTAATACGTGTGCCGCCAATGTTCCTTGGGGATATGTTCTAATACTTTTTTTGTCCATCGGTATTTCACGAAGGTTTAACTTTGCAATATTATCCCGAGTATGCCTGTCTACATTCTTTTTTAAAGATATGAGCGATACGTTTTGACGAAGTTTTTCCGTAAGATCATATTGAGAAATTTTTAAAATCGGAGCAAGCATTTTTGCCAGTTCTTCAGGTGTATGAACAAAGTCTGCCTTTCTGGCAAAAATATCATAATATACTGTGTCTGTCGCAAGTTTTATTCCGTTTCTGTCATAAATATCTCCTCGCATTACAAAAGAGCTTGCTTTGCGCTGATTTTTTGCCTTTACCCTAAAATGTCTTACGTCAAGGACTTGAACACAGAAAAGATATGTAATAAATAATAATATAAGACATAGGAAGCCCGCCTGAAACCACATTAAGCGGTCAGAAAACATTTTATTTTTATTAATGTTTCCACTATTTCTAATCATTCTCCCCATAGCTACATTTTAACACAATAATATAAGTGTGTGAATATTTTAAAAAAAGTAAAAGCGATAACCATTGGATTACCGCTAAATTGTGTGTGTGTATTATATTATAGATTTATATTTAAGCTAATGTGTTCAACTTAACAGCTTCTTTAGGTTGTTCAGGCTGTTCATCTCTTAGCATACTAAAAGTTCTGTATAGTTTGTAGCCTAAAGCTTTCAAAGGATTTGAGCTTATAGCATCTGCGTTTTGTGCCAGCTCTTGACTTTGTTGAAATTTTATAGAAGCATTTGGATCTCTAAGCATCAATATAGCATTTTGAGAATCCATTTCCCTTGATAAAACATTTTCTTTAAAATTTATATTTGAAATTGCATTTACAATCATATTAGCATCTCCGTGGTTTTGTTATTAAGTGTTCGTTTAACACTTCATCTAACAAAATCATTATGCAACACAATAAAAAAAATGTCAAGAGGTAAATAAAACTTTTGTAAAATTTTGTAAAAACAAACAAAATCAATATTTTTGGCATTAAGTGTAATAAATACATTTAAAAAATAGCCCGATTGGCTAATGCTTTGGTTTATGTTAATTACATATCGCCTAAAATTCTGCGTAAAGTGCCTATTTTTTCTGTTGTTTTGGCATGATTTGAGTAGCCGTTTTCTGATGCTCGCAGATACATTTTGAGAGATTTACGGTATTGTTCTCTTTTAAAATAATATTCACCAAGATAATAATATGGCTCGGGACTTTTGGGATTAATGTTTTGTGCGCGGTAATAACAACCCTTAGCTTGCCTGTTTTTGCCAATTATTTCATATAATTTGCCTAATCTTAGAGTATAATTTATATTGTCAGGATTTTTATTAGTAAGCATTGTATACAGGTTTAAACCTTCTGTGATATTATTATTAAGCTTGCCGTTATTGTGCAAAAGAGCTTCGTTATAACACTTATCGGCTTTATTTGCCAATTCTGTTTGATTTAAAACAGAATAATCTATAGGAATTCTGTAATCAATTCCACCGCTTATTGCCGAATACGCACTTGGCATATGCAGATTGACTATTAAACAAATTGAAATTATTTTAATCAGTTGTCGCATATAAAGTTTCTTAATATTCTATAATAATATCTATTATATCAAGAAATTTTTTAGTAATATATAGTAAGAGGGTTTTGTATTGAAAGAATTAACTTGTTTAGCTATGTTTGTTATATTGTCGGCATTGTTTGCTATTGCAATGATTCTTGCCGGTTTTATTTGCCAATACAAAAAAGATTCTTCCGTAAAAACATCAACGTACGAGTGCGGCATAAAACCATTATCAGATGCCAGAATTGCTTTTGATGCACGATATTTCAATTATGCGATTGCGTTTCTTGTTTTTGATATAGAAACGATATTTTTGTATCCTTTTGCTGTTTTTACAAATGCTTTAGGTAAATTTGCCATAGCAGAAACATTTGTTTTTGTTACAATTCTTCTGCTGGGACTTGTGCTTGCTGTTAAAAATAAATTCTTGAGGTGGATATAATGGGTATAATTATTTCATCAATAGATTATATTTTAAATAATGCTAAAGCAAACTCATTATGGCCGCTTACCTTTGCTACTTCTTGCTGCGGAATTGAAATGATGCAGACGGTTGCTTCAGATAACGATATTGCGAGGTTCGGTTCGGAAGTTTTTAGAGGTTCTCCGCGTCAGGCAGATCTTTTAATATGTGCAGGGACAATAACTCATAAAATGGCTCCTGCATTATTGAGGTTGTATAATCAGATGCCGGAGCCCAAATATGTAATTGCTATGGGTGCTTGTACATGCGGCGGCGGAATGTTTAATGAAACATCATATTCGGTAATAAACGGAATTGATAAAATTATACCGGTCGATATTTATTTGCCGATGTGTCCGCCGAGACCGGAAGCACTTTTGGATGCGATAAGAAAGTTACAAAAAAATATTAAAAAAGAGTCCATAAAAACCAGAAAGCAGTTTGTCGAAGCTCATAATACGCGTTTGACAGAATGCGAGGATATTTTAATTGAGCATAAGGAAGGATATTGATATGGATAAAAAATTTAACTATGAAGAGTTTATAAAGTCTTTTAATGTAATCGGTGTGGTTGAAGATAAAATATTATTTGAAAAAGATATTCATGATGCAATAAAATTTGCAAAAAATACATATTCTTTTGATATGCTAAAAAATATTACTGCAATAGACAAGCAGGAACAAGGAATTGAAATAATTTATCACCTGTATTCAACAGAAAATAATGAAAATGTAAGATTTTCTATTACATTACAAGATGAGTGTGAATCGGTAACGGATATATTTAAATCTGCGCAAGCGGATGAAAATGAAATATATGATATGTTTGGTATAAAATTTTTAGGAAATGAGTCTCTTAAGAGGCTTTATATGCCTGAAAGCTGGCAGGGATTTCCGTTAAAAAAAGATTATGTTCAAGATGATACAAGGTTGGCATGGAATGACAGCAGTAAAGACGTTTAAACTTAATTTAGGGCCGCAACACCCTTCGACACATGGAGTTCTTCGTTTAATTCTAGAACTTGACGGGGAAAAAATACTGTCTTGTGAACCTGATGTAGGTTATCTTCATCGCGGAATGGAAAAAATGGCAGAGCAGATGAAATATGTTCAATATTTGCCAACTGTTGACAGAATAGACTATTTAGCCGGCTGTTTTTATTCTGAATTATTCTGTAGAACTATTGAAAAAGCAATGGGGGTTGAAATTCCGGATAAAGTTAAATATATAAGGGTATTACTTCTTGAACTAAACAGGATAGCATCTCATCTTTTGTGGATAGGCGCATTTTTAATGGATTTGGGAGCAACTTCTCCATTTTTCTATGCGTTTAGAGAAAGAGAAATGATATTAAGATATTTCGAAAAGCTTACAGGCCAGAGAATGATGTATAACTATTTTGTTTTTGGGGGTGTAAGAACTGATATTAACTATCTGGAAGACATAGAAAACATAATAGATATACTTCCCCAAAAAATAAAGGATTATGAAAAAATTATAACAGATAATCCAATATTCCTTACAAGAACAGAAGGGAAGGGGATTATTGAACAAACATTAGCGAAAAATTATTCAATAACAGGAGTAAACTTAAGAGCTTCCGGCGTATCATATGACCAGAGGCTGTATGACAGGTTATATAATAATATTGAATTTGTTCCGATTGTTTTGGATGGAAAAGATTCATGGTCAAGATACAAGGCTCGTATTTTGGAAATAAATGAAAGTATAAAAATTATTCAACAAGCTCTTGAAAAGGTAAAACAACTTGGCGATTTAAGGCAAGTGTTAATAAATCCTATAAGATTAAAACTTCCGGAGGGAGAATACTATAGTGAAATTGAAGCGCCAAGAGGTCTTGCATCATGCTATATATTATCTGACGGTTCAGATAAACCTTACAGACTTAAGTGGAGAACACCTTCATATTATTCTGTAAATCTTCTGCGGGAAATTCTAAGAGGTGCATATTTAAATGATGCAATAGCAATTGCAGGTTCGTTGGATATTATTTTACCGGAGGTAGATAAATAATGAATTACCTCTATTTCTTGTATATGGATTTTTTGGCTAAATACAATGTGCCTAAAATATTAGGAAATATAACTTTTTATATAATACCGTTTTGTATAATAGCTGCAGTATTATTGGTTGTAGTTTTAATATTAGTGCTCGCGGAAAGGAAGCTTTTGGGATATTTTACCCAAAGAAAAGGGCCTAACAGGGTTGGTTATTGGGGTGTTTTACAAACTCTGGCGGACGCTTTCAAATTGCTTATTAAAGAAAATATAACACCAGGTAAAGCCGACAGATTTTTGTATAATTTGGCTCCTATATTGGTTTTTGTTCCGGTAGTCACGGTGTTAGGGATTATACCTTATAGCGGAGAGTTTACTTTTGTTAATACATCTACAAATATCATTTTGTATGTAGTGCTTGCAGCTTTTCCTGTGTTGAGTATTTTTCTTGCAGGATGGTCAAGTAATAATAAATACTCATTGTTAGGAGCGGCAAGAAGTATTTCTCAAGTTCTAAGTTATGAGCTTCCTATAACATTTGTAGTGCTTTCAATTGTAGTTTTGGCTTCATCTATGAACCTTTCGGGAATAACGCTTGCTCAATATTCAAGCAAAGGTTTGGCAGGTTGGTTTATATTTCCCTGTATTGCGGGATTTTGTATAATGTTTATAAGTATACTTGCGGAACTTAACAGGTGTCCATTTGATTTACCTGAAGCGGAAAGTGAGTTGATATGCGGATATAATACCGAATATTCTGGCATGAGATTTGCGTTATTTTATCTGAGTGAATATTCAATGCTTTTTGCTAATTCACTGTTTTTGTCGATAATTTTCTTGGGAGGCTATCTATCTCCTTTTGGCGGATATTTAAGTCATATTATATTTGGCGATTCTCAATTAGCATCATTTTTAGTGTATTTTGAACAAACTTTTTGGTTATTTTTAAAGTCCGGTATTATAATTTTTGTGATTATATGGATTCGTGCAACGCTGCCAAGGCTTGCATCGTATGATTTAATAAAATTTTCTTGGGTAGTTCTTTTACCTGCTTCAATAATTAACTTGCTATGGGTTATAGTTTATAAATATTTAACCGGAGGTGCTGCATGAAAAAAATCATCCGGTCTTTAGTTTCTTTAATAGAAGGTCATTTGACAGTTTTTAAACATTTATTTATGAAATCTGTAACAGTTCAATATCCTGAAAAAAGAAGGGAATTGAATGATGCTTTTCGCGGTAAACCTCAAGTTGCAGGATGTATAGGATGCGGAATTTGCAAAAGCGTTTGCCCGTCCGGAGCAATTAATTATATAAAAGATGAAAACGGGAATGTTAGGTCGTATACTTTTGACTTAAATAAGTGTATATTTTGCGGGAATTGTAAGTATTATTGCCCACAGCAAGCAATATCAATGACCAAAGAATATGAGCTTGCAACAGACAGAAAATCTGATTTAATATTAGAATACAGAGGGGGTAAAGAATAATGTCAGAAAATCCAATATTGTTTTATACCTCGTTTATATTAATAATATTTTTTGGCATAATGTCTATTGCCGAGCAAAGACTAATAAGAGTGTTATTATATGCGGTAGGTTTATTTTTTGCCGTTTCAATTTTATTTTATTTATTGGGTTCGGAATATAATGCTATTATTCAGGCAGCAATATACGGATTAGCAGTCCCAATAATTATCGGTATATCTATAATGTTTACCACAGGAAAGAAAGAAAATGCTAAAGAATCAGTTATTCCGACTATAACTTGGATTTTTTCCGGAATACTATTGTTAGGTTTTATTTATGTGATAATGATTTCTTTTGCAATATTACCGGATTCTTTACATATTGTAGAAATCCCTCAGAGAAATTCATACGATGTTTTATCCGCTTTTGCGAAGGGTATATTTATAAATTATGTCTGGTCTTTTGAAATTATATCTTTATTGCTGACGGTAGTTATTGCAGGATTTACTTTATTTAAGAAAGGAAGAGCAGATTAAAATGATTACGATGTATCATTATTTATTTGTTGGTATTATTCTTTTCTTGTTGGGAATAGTCGGCTCTATAATATCTAAAAATGTTATTAAAGTGTTAATATGTATTGAATTTATGTTAACCGGAATTAATATAAATTTTATTACATTTGCGACATATTGTGACGGACAAAATTTTGACGGATATATATTTGTCTTATTCTACACAGGTTTAGGTGCTGTAGAATTAGGCATTGCGTTGTATATTTTTTATTTAATGTATCAGAAAAAAGAAAGTGATAATATAGAAAAATATTGTGATTTGTAGGAAAGATTAGGAACATTGCAAAACCTTATAATAGATAATACATCATTAATACTGCTTCTTCCGCTATGGATATTTTTAATAATCATGGCAGGAAGGTTCTTTGCGATTTATGTTAATAAATTTATAACGTATGTTCTTACATTGATAGGTTCTTGTGCAGGAATTGTGTTATGTTCATTGGGCATTCTTTCCTTGAAAAATAGTGTAGAATGGATTCAGCCTTTTATTAAAATAAATAATTTTTCGATAGATATAGGTATTCAAGTTGATAAAACATCTCTGATATTTGCATTAGTTCTGTTTATAGTAAGTTTTATTGTTCAGCTATATTCTATATCATTTATGAAATATGAACACAAAAACTACAGATTTTATGCCTTATTAAATTTATTTAACTTTGGCATGGCGGGTTTATTATTTAGCCCTAATTTATTTCAAATGTATGTTTTTTGGGAATTAATAGGTATTGTATCTTACTTATTAATAGGATTTGATTATAGCAATCCGATAAAATCAGAATCTTCGAGGAGAGTGTTTATAATAAATCGAATAGGAGACACAGCTCTTGTTGCCGGAATTATAATTTCTTCATACTTAATGTATAATTATTCAGGAAATTTTTCCTTTGCAACGTTATCCTTTGAGGATATGAATTCTATCTCGGTTCTTATCCTTGCTTATACTTCAAAACCGCTTTACTTAATGCTATCAGGCTTATTTATAACTGCTGCTGTTGTCAAATCTGCACAATTTCCATTTCATGTATGGCTTCAAGATGCAATGGAAGCGAAGCTTCCGGTTAGTGCATTATTGCATTCGGCTACAATGGTGGCGGCAGGTGTTTATCTTGTAATTAGGATGCTTCCGCTTTTTACATTGAATGAATCTTTAATGAAAATAATTTGTGCATTAGGAATCCTTACAGCAATAATATGTTCTTTATATGCGTGTTGTGAAAAACATCCGAAAAAAGTTTTAGCATATTCCACATCTGCGAATCTTGGGTTGATGTTTTTTGCTTTAGGTTTTTATAATGTAAAAATTGCAGTAATTATATTTATGGCGCATGCTTTTATTAAGTCAATGTTATTTTTGCTTTTGCCGAAAGAAGATAAAACAATTTCTTATGCATCCTTTATCTTTTTTGTAATTGGTGGATTAAGTCTTTCCGGTATAATCTTTGCCGGATTTACCGCCAAAGAAATATTATTCTCATCTCTGCCTTATAATTCTTATTGGTTGTATTTATTTGTAGCAGCGTCATTTTTAACAGCCTTTTATTTATCAAGACTTTGTATTTTGTTATTTAAAAATAATACATTAACAACATGTGTAAAATATGCAGAGTTCATGCCTGCAATCTCTCTGATACTCTTTAACATATATTTATATATAATGTTTCCTGCAAAATTATCTGTTCTTATTTTGTACGAAATAGCAGGAGTTGTTCTTGCAATAATAACTTATCCGATTACTAAAAGATTTTGTGTATATGATCTTTGTAATTATGTATATAATAAAATTTTACCGTTAATTTATAATAAATTATCGTGTATAGCTGATTATACGGATAACAAAATTTTTGCTAATTATAAACCGATTGCATTTTTATCTTCACAAATGGTTAAATTTGCGAATTTTATCGAAATAAATATTATGCATAAATCTGTTCAAGTTACAGCAGATTTTATGAAGGCTGTCTCAAAATATGATATGTATATTCAAGATAAGAATGTCCAAACATATAATGCATATGCGCTTATTTTAGTTACAATAATAGTGTCGTTAGTTATAATCTCATATATGTTTATAATTAGGCAGTTAAGCTAGAGGAGAGTTATGGATATAATTTTATCAGCACCAATTCTTGTATTTTTACCGCTACTAATATCTGTAGTAATAATTTCGCCATTTTTTACTTCAAATGAAATTGTAATAAGAAGATTTACAAAGGGATTTTGTGTATTTCTGTTTTGTTATGCTTTAGCAATGCTTGCCTTATTCAATGCTTCATCACCATATATCAGTGAAATTCATTTTTTTGGACTTGATTGGGTTCAATCGCTGGGCATAAAATTTGTTTTTAAAATAGATTCAGTTTCTATGGTACTCGGGGTTTTAACCACTTTTATATTCATGGTTGCAGCAATTGCCGGTAAATTTCATATAAGAAAAAGTCATAAATTTTATTATTCAATGCTTTTGCTTTTGGAAAGTGCAATTCTTGGAATATTTACTGCCGGCGATATGTTTTTGTTCTTTCTGTTTTGGGAATTAGAGATGATTCCGGCTTATTTTTTAATAGGCGGTAAATATAATGAGGATGTTGTTCGTAACGAAAATGCTAAAAAATCTGCTGTAAAGTTTATTTTATATACGTTTTTAGGTAGTATGTTCATGCTTTTAGGTATTCTGTTACTGCATTATTATAGTTTTTTAGGCAGTGGTATTTTGTCTGCAAGTTTTTCGGATATCTCCGGCGGTCAAATTCCTTTTAAAATACAATTGCTAATAGCGATTTGCCTATTGGTAGGATTTGGAGTAAAACTTCCTATAATTCCTTTACACACATGGCTTCCGGATGCACATACAAATGCACCCACTCCTGTTAGTATGGTTTTAGCCGGTATTTTGTTGAAAACAGGGGCATATGGCATTTACAGATTTAATTATGAAACGATGGCTCAATCTTTTCAAATAATTGCTCCGGTACTTGCAGTATTAGCATTGATAAATATTATATATACAGCCTTTGTATGTTATGCACAGAAAGATATAAAAAGGATTGTTGCGTATTCAAGTATTTCAAATATGGGATTGGTACTGCTTGGATTATGTGCAGTTAATAAAATCGGTTTGTCTGCGTCTGTATTTCATATGGTATCACATGGTCTTGTGACTTGCGGTTTATTTATGATATGCGGCATTGTTTATTTAAGATTTAAAACAAGAGATATTGATATATTGCAGGGCGTTGCATCTGTTATGCCAAGGCTATATGGTTTTAGTGTATTAATAATACTGGCTTCTATCGGAGTGCCGTTTTTTGCTCCGTTTATAAGCGAAATTTTGACAATAATGGCTGCAATGACTTCAGATTTTTCTTTGGTTCTCAAGTTTGCGGCAATATTCTCGCTGCCGATATTAATTTTAAGTTCTTGTTACATGTTAAAATTTTTGCATAATTGTTTTTATGGAGAACCTGTTGCTGCAACAGAAAAAGTTAATGATATTTCAGTTCATGAATTTGTTGTGCTTGCATCAATTCTTGGCGGTTTAGTTATATTTGGAATATTCCCGAATGCACTATTGGGAATTATAGGAGGTAGTTAAGTGTATGTTAAATGATATTTTTAATATCTTATTGCCTCAAATGGTTCTTATATGCTTTATCATAATTTTACTTGTATTGGGAATGATTTTTTCACCAAAATTTAGTAAATATTCAAGATTAATATCGGTTGCCGGAATATCATTGTCGATATTTTTTCTTTCTACGGTGCAAACAGAACCTCAATATTTTGCTTTAAGAAATTCTATAATGTCAGACAGCTATACATTACTTTTTGATTTTATAATCTTGTTATGCGGTTTTTTTGTTGCATTACTGAGCAGAAAACATATACAAAATATTAAAAGAAGTGCATATGTATATCATGCGATACTTCTCAGTGCAATTCTCGGTGCTATAAGCGTCGTTTCATCTAATGATTTTTTGACATTGTTTGTTTCTATGGAGTTATTGGGCTTTTCTACATATTTTTTGATAGCTTCTTCAAGAGGGTATCATTCAAAAGAAGCATCCTTTAAATATCTGATAACATCGGCGGTTTCCGGAGGAGTATTCCTGTTTGGAGTTTCATACTTGTATGGAATAACAGGCTCTATTAACTTTTCACAAATTTATCTATATATTTCTGAGCACGATACTTCTATTTTGTATTCGATTGCATGTATATTTATAGTATTGGGCATGATTTCAAAACTTGCTATTTTCCCTTTTGCTAATTGGGTTATAGATGTATACAAAGGTTGTGAAAGCTCAGTGCTTGCATTCCTTTCCACAATACCGAAATTAGCGGTTTTCGGTATTGTATGCAGACTGTTAGTTTTTCCTCTAAGTAATAGTTTTGAGCTTACGTTTGTCATTGCTATTTTAGCTTTAATTACTGCATTTTGGGCGAATACATTTGCAATTCGCGAAAATAACATAAAAGTAATATTGGGATGTTCTGCTTCTGCAAATGCTTCGTATGCGCTATTAACGGCAAGTTTAGTTTCTGTGTATAATTTGTCAACAGTAATTTTTTATTTAATATGTTATGTTTTTATGAATATAGGCGTTTTTGCGTTTATTAATATTTATGGTGATAAAAATCCCATGGATGTAAATGATTTTAAGGGTGTTTTTCATAAAAATCACGGTCTTATCGGCGCATATGCAGTTATGATAATAGCTCTGGCCGGTATTCCTATAACTTCAGGCTTTATTGCAAAAATATATCTTTTTTCTGCAATAGCAAATTCCGGTTTAATTCTGGTTCCATTTTTAATGGCATTACTTTTGTTAATGGTTGTTGCTTTATTTTATTATCTTAAAATCCTTTTGCCATTGTTTGAAGAATGTGATAAAAATAATCAAGTTTTGGAATTTAAGCCGTTCTTTTCTCAAAAATTTGTTTTAGTTTCAGCGGTAATAATTACTGTAGTTATAGGATTTTTCCCCGAAATTCTCATAGAACTTTGTCGATTTATTGCATATAATATTTAATCAAAACGGATTTTTGTTATATAATTAACTCGACACAGGTAAAATTTGGAGAAATATAAATGAGTAAATATTTGTTGGAAGTTGGCGTTGAAGAATTGCCATATAAATTTATACCAATGGCTATAGCACAATTACAAACCGGTTTTGAAAACTTTTTAAACACTAATAATGTTACATTTTCAAATGTTAAAGTTATGGCTACACCAAGACGTTTAGCTGTTATTGTCAGCGGACTTCCTTTTGCTCAACCAGATTTGGAAAAAGTTGTAAAAGGACCTATAGCAAAAGTTGCTTTTGACGAAAATGGTAATCTAACAAAAGCAGGTGAAGGTTTTGCGGCTAAAAACGGTGTTACAAAAGATGATTTGTATATAGAAGACAATTATTTGTATGCAAAAATATCCGTAAAAGGTAAAAACACAAAGGATTTACTTCAAGAAAATGTACCGGTTATATTTTCAAAACTTCAAGGTCCGCATTTTATGAGGTGGGGGACTAATGACGTTAAGTTTTCCAGACCTATAAGATGGGTGTTGTCTATACTTGATTGCGAAGAGGTTAAAATTAAAATAATTGATAAGGAGTCCTCCAATGTAACCAATGGTCATAGATTTTCGACACAGAATATACAAATAGACAATCCCGACGAATATGTAGAAAAATTGCGTGAGGCAAAAGTTATTGTTGACCAAGATGAAAGAAAAGAAAAAATCATTGAGTTAACAAAAGCGGAAGCAGAGAAACTAAATGCAGTTACAAAAATATCTGACGATTTACTCGAAGAAGTTACATTTATTACGGAATATCCTGTAGCGGTTACTTGTGATTTCGATATGGCATATCTTACTATTCCGCAAGAAGTTGCTGTTACTGTTATGGAAACTCACCAAAGATATTTTGCTCTTTATGATAAAAACGGTAAATTAATTAATAAATTTATTACTATAACCAATTATATAGGAAATGAATTTGAAAATATTAAAGCGGGAAACTTGAGAGTTATCAAAGCTCGTCTTGATGACGCTGTATTTTTCTTTAATGAAGATACTAAAAAACCACTGGAAGCATATGTTGAAAATTTAAAAGGCATGACTTTCCAAAAAGGCATGGGGTCTGTATATGATAAAACTCAAAGAATTATAAAATTATCCGAAAAAATAGCAAGTGAGCTCGGAATTAATAAACAATCAATTAAAAGAACAGCAGAGCTTTGTAAAGCTGATTTGGCAACAAATCTTGTCTTTGAATTTACAGAACTTCAAGGTTTTATCGGTGCGGATTATGCCAGAGTGGCAGGAGAAGAACAGGGAGTGCAAGACGGTATAAAAGAACACTATTTTCCGCTAAATGCAGATTCTGAAACTGCTAAGAGCGTTGAAGGTCAGATTGTTGGTATAGCAGATAAAATAGATACAATTTGTGCAGTTTTCGCGGCAGGCAAAAAACCAACAGGCTCTTCTGACCCATTAGGTGTAAGGCGTGCAGCATTGGGTATTATAAAAACGGTTTTAGAGCATAATATTAAACTTGATTTATCAAAAATAATTTCTGATGCAGCAGCACTATTACCGGTAAAATCCGACATTCAAAAAGAAGTGGAAGAATTTTTTGTACAAAGATTAATAATTTTCTTAAATTCAGACTACAGTAAAAATGTGTTGGAAGCATGCGCATCAAATAATCCTTGTAATGACTTATGTGATTATTTACAAAGGGTTAAGGCGGTTTCAACTCTTAAAGATGAAAAGCTTTTAGAAAACGCAAATCGTGTTCTCAGGATACTCAAGGAAGATATTAATTCTGATGTTCAAACAGCTTTATTTGCGCAACAAGCCGAAGAAGATTTGTATAAAGCCGTTCAAGAAGTTAATTTTAAAGGTGATTATAAACAATATCTTAATGATTTGATTCAAATTAATCCTATTGTAACGAAATTTTTTGACGATGTTTTGGTTATGGATAAAGATGAAAAGGTTAAAAATAACCGACTTTCGCTATTGAATCAACTTAAAAATAAGTATACAATGTTGACAGATTTTTCAAAAATGGGGTAAATTAAACTAGAAACTTTTGTTAAATTGTAAACAAATGTTACAGTTTGAAAAATTTTAGGCAATTTTCAACTTGACCGCACTTTAATATAGTACAAGTGAAGGTAGTAAATCTAAAAGAGGTCGTTATGTTTAATATCGAATTTCTAAAATCATTAAAGCAAGCGATAGATTCAAAAGACTCGCTTAGCAACAAACCAAATGGAGATTACATCAAATCATTATCAAGTAATGAATTAAAAATAAAAGCTGACGAACAAAGGCTGGAAGCGATGGTCAGAAAACAATTGAAGGAAGAATTCCCTAACATAGAGAAAAGTTCTTCATACGACTTGTTGGTTGACGCAGTCATCCATAACTATAAGTCAAAACAGCTTCAAGCTACTGATGATGCTGAAATAAAATAGGGACATCATCACATTACTTGGAAATATAACAATAACGAGTCAGCTGAGAAGAGCAGATTCGTTTTTTGTTAAAAACGGAGAAAATATATGAATATTCAACCTGTCAACCAACAAATGCCGCAAACAAATTTTAAAGCAGTGTATCCGGTCCGTCATTGCATACAGTATGGTAAAAGTGTTTATCCGATAAATTATGATATGAAAACTCTTCGTAACTTGCAAAGTACGTTAATAAGTATGCTTAATAAAAAACACGGTACGTTAGAACGGTGTTTGAACGAAATTAATTCAAAGATATGGCGTGGAAAAAAGCTCAGCTTAAAAGAAATTCGCGACAAGCAAAAGCTTGAATCCGCGATAATGATAAGAAATATTGTCGGAGAAAAGGAATGCAGTCACAGAGGCGCAAAAACATTCAGCAAAGAGGATTTGAACAGGTCAGTAAGAAGTTATTATAATCTGGTAAACGGAGACCCGATAAAAGGTTCTTGGACAATATTTAATATTTCCGGAAAAAGGGATATTGCAGATTTTGAAGAATGGTATGCAAAAGACATGGGACGAAAAAACAGAGAGGCGCGACTTTTTAATGATGAGCTTCATAACAAGATGTTAAAGGATGCAAAAGATACATATCTGCGTGAAGCATATACAAATTTCATTAACAATCCGGAAAAGAGATTAAGAGCTTCAGACGGTACGTCTTGCTATCTCAATGTGGTATGGGCACCAATTACAAATAAAAACGGAAAAATAATAAAAAAAGGCAGCGGCTATGTAGACTATTATCCTGTAAGTGCGGAATTTCGTTCAACAGGGAAAATGCATCCATAGTATATTTGCAACATATTTGTTCTTTCCTCTTGCAAATAAAATTTGAGCATGTATTATAATAAATATATCGCAATAAGCGGGGGTAATTCAGTGGTAGAATGCCTCCTTGCCAAGGAGGATGTCGCGAGTTCGAGCCTCGTCTCCCGCTCCATTTATAAAAGAAGAACAGGGTCGTTTAGATTCTGTTTTATTATTTCCAATCAAACAGGTTTTATAATAGTATCGTTATAAATAAACTTAAAAAGGGGAATATTATGCATATCCAATCAATTCAATCAACAATAGGTGCTAATCATTTACGTAATTCGCGAAAAAAAACCGTTAATAAACAAAACTCAATTGTATTTAAGAGTTTTGAGTCTAAATTATCTGATAATGTACTTAAAAATTTTGATTATGTAAGTAAGGCTGAGCAAGCTTTTCATGAAGTGTTGGATGAACTTTTAAAAAACCCAAATATAGAAAAGACAAAATGGTATGATTTACTAAGCGAAGATATGTCTTATAGCTTGGTTAATACATTGGAAAAATTATCAAGACCAATAGCCGAAGTTCCCGCAAAATTTCGTGATTTAGTTTTAAAAGGAGAAGGACCTACTACTTTAATCAGCAGAGGAGAGGATGATTTATTAACTTTTAGAAATTATGGAAAACGCGGTTTCTTGAATTTTCTTTTTTCTAATCAAAATGCTGAAAGCGATGTAAGCTTTATGTTTTTTGAACCAAAAACATCAGATCATCTTGAGTTTGGATTAACTAAATACGGTGGTTTAAAACTATACGGATATAATGATCATGCTTGGAGAGAAACCCAATACAGCAAATTTTTGAATAATATACAATCTCACAAATATGGTAGTATAGAGCCGTTCATTTGGTAAATTTAAAAAATTATGTTAAAATCTAACCATATTATTTAATTTATTGGTTTGGGCATGGATTCTGAAAAAAAATATACACCGGCAGAAGAATTTATAAATGCATTTAGTCATTCTCTGGGTGCACTGTTTTCTATATATGCAATTGTTATGTTGGCAGTGTCTTCCAAAAGTGCGGTAGAAGCATCCTCAACTGCTATTTTTGGTGCAACATTATTTATACTTTTTCAGTCTTCTGCTTTGTACCATGCTATGGTTAACGAGACGGCAAAAAAAGTTTTTAGAAAAATAGACCACAGTGCAATTTTTATGCTTATTGCCGGAACGTATACTCCATTATTGCTTTTGGTTGTTGACTTTCCTCTGTCAGTAGCCCTTTTAGCTATGACTTGGTATTTGGCAATAACAGGTGTGGTCTATTCTTGTCTTACGCTAAAATTTAAATATTTATCAACAGGTCTCTATTTGGTTATGGGCTGGTTGTCATTGTTTCTGTTTTATGCAATCTGGAATACCAGTCATCTTGCTGTTTGGTATTTGCTTGCCGGCGGACTATTTTATTCATCAGGATGTATTTTTTATCTTGTAAAGAAAAAATATATGCATTGCATCTGGCATATTTTTGTAATATTTGGTGCTATATCTCATTACTTAAGTATTATGGAAATCTTAAAAACTATAAATTCGTAATTTAAAAATTGACAATATAATTTGTTTCTTCTAATCTACAGGAATGAGTATTTGTATTTTATCTGATTTTGACGGAACTATAACCACACGAGATGGTTTATACAGTTTTATAGAACAATACGCAAAAGGTGACTGGGAAAGAATTGAGCAGGACTGGGTTGATGGAAAAATCAGCTCTAAAGAATGTTTAACAGAAGAGTTTAAACTTGTTCCGAATTTGTCAGAAGAACTTATTGAAAACTTTATACAAACTATTTCGATAGATGAAACATTTATCAATTTTTATCAAAAATTGGTTGAAAGACAAATAGATTTTTATATTGTAAGTGACGGAATTGATTATTTTATAAACAGAATTCTTGAAAAGTATGGGTTGTATGGTATAAAAACGATAACAAATCATGGAGAATTTAAAGGGGAGTATTTTGAAATAACTTTTCCAAATGACAATCCTGTTTGTAGTAATAATGCCGGAACGTGCAAATGCAAAGTACTCAAGGATTTAAAAAAGAATTATGATGAAATTATTTATATTGGCGACGGAGCTTCCGATTTTTGTGTAGCAGACAAAGCGGATATTTTGTATGCCAAAAAACGGCTTCTAAAATATTGCCAAGACAAAGGGATTAAATGTATCTCTTATAACAATTTTGAAGATATAAATATTATTGTTTAATTATATTAATGCAAAATATTTTATAATGCACAGAGATTGTTTCTATGGCTTTAATAGTTTGTAAGCAGGAACACCTAATGCGTCAGCAATTCTGAATAATCTTTTCAGGCTGGGAACTTTCTTTCCTCTTTCAATTTCGGATAAGTAGTCAGAAGATATACCCGCAATTTCGCTCAATTGGTCTTGAGTTAAGTTGATTTTCTCGCGAAAACATTTAATATTATATTTTACAATACTAATCGTGCTATTTGTCATATATTGATTTTAGTGATATTATTTAGATAATTTAACAGGCAAATAGCACGATAAATGGAGGATTTATGCAAAGACTATCACGCTATATAGAACATGAATTTGATAGAAATGCTATCTATTTTTGCACAAGCACATAGTAGGATTGCTGCGTCTTGTGATTTTATAAATTATATTCTTAATGATACAAATATCATTAAGCTTAACGAAGAAGAAGCGAATTATATAAATAGAATTCACAATAGTTATTTACATGTTTTAAATTTATCTAAAGAAATTGCACAAGAAATTCAAAACTTTAAAGAAGCTTATAAAGATTTTTTATATTCAGAGGATGTGGATTATTGATTTGAGTTATTTATTTTTTTTAAAGATAATAAAGCTTGCAACTTGTTTAAACTGTTTTTGAAAGCATCGTTGCCTTTTCCCCCAATGTTGCTTTCTTTCACAATAAAATCAGTTACGTGTTCTTTAAAACTTGTAATATATTTTGAGTATCCGCTCACAAGCCTGTCAAATTCTATTTCCGGCATACTGTTTAGAACATTGTTTTCAACATCAACAATTGGCAAGACATTATTTTTAATATGATCCAAACCATGCTTTGTAAGATAGATGTGCATATTAGGATATTTACCGGCTTTTAATTTAATAAAACCTTCTTTTTCAAGTTTTTTGATAGTTGAATTTATGGTTTTTTTGCTCATATAGCTATTTTCTGCAATATCTTTTTGTAAACATCCTTCGCCTAATGCAAGTATTGCGTTAAGCACAACAAATTCTCCGTCCGAAATATTTTTTGCGGAAAGTAATGTTTGATATAAGCTATCCATTTCGCACAGCATACCATTTAATTGTTTAACTTTATCGCTTATCTGAAAAACCATAATGTTACATCCTTTGTAAGTATACTAACACGACCTATTTAATTTTTGTATAAATATAAAATTAAGAATACAAAATTGTTACATTTGTTAATGGTCTGATTAAAGACTATTGCATTTTAAAAATTTATGTGATAATTTTGTACACACAAACTTATGTAAAGGAGAATAATAAATGTTTGGTCTAAAAGAAAAATCATCTGACGGTAAATTTTCATCAAACTCAACGATGACAATGCCGAATTCAAAAGAAAGCTCTTCAAGTTTATCAAGTTCTGCATCACAACTTACAATTTCTGATGAAGAAGTAAAAAAACTTGATGCAGTGTACAGTTCTTGGGGCGACACAGTTCACTATTCAAAAGATCCAAAAGTTTTTAGAGGATGTGAAGGTTCATATATGTACGATGACAAGGATATTCCTTATCTTGATTTACAAATGATGTATTCCGCTGCAAACTTTGGCTATAGAAATCAAAGAATTACTGATGCTGTTATTGACCAAATGAATACAATGCCCCAATTAACACCGAAATTCTTGCAGCCATATAAATCATTGCTTTCTGAAAAAATGGAAAAAATGATTGAAGCAAGATTCCACGAAAAGGGAAGAATGCACTTTAATGTAGGCGGTGCTCAAGCTAACGAAGATGCAATCAAGGTTGTAAGAAATTATACAAAACGCAATGGTATGTTTGCTTTCCAAGGCGGTTATCATGGAAGAACAATTGCTGCAACTTGTATAACTTCAAGCTTCCGTTACAGAGAAAAATACGGACATTTTGGTGACAGAGCAAACTTTGTTCCGTTTCCATATTGTTTCAGATGTCCTTACGGTATGAATTGTGAATCTTGTAATCACTTCTGTGTAAAACAATTTGCAAGAAACTTTGAAAGCGAATATAAAGCAATATATGACCCTAAAACAGGTGAATCCGAATATAAAGCATTTATTGCTGAACCAATCTTAGGAACAGGCGGATATATCGATGCTCCAAAATGGTACTTTAAAGAACTAAAAAAAGTATTAGACCAATATGGAATTATGCTTGTAATTGATGAAGTTCAAATGGGCATGTATAGAACCGGTAAACTTTGGGCAATTGAAAATTATGACGTTGTACCTGATGTTATGACATTTGCTAAATCAATTACAAACGGAATGAATCCGTTATCAGGTTTGTGGGCAAA
>CADCNZ010000004.1 GCA_902802935.1 uncultured bacterium
CAATAGTAATAGTTGTTTGTGCGTATAGCTGGTTGGATGTCTTATATTTGCCGGCTATACTTGTTGTTAAGTCCAAAACCTCCCCAAGATTTGAACTTCCTCCTGTTAAAGTAGCATTATTTATTGTTAATCTGTGAGTATCTTCATCAAAACTTGCTGCAATACCTGCTGCTTCAAGCTTTTCTATCAGTGAATCTATATCGTCAGTTGTTGATAAGTTTATTGTGCGAACTTCATCTCTGACCGTAAATTCTGCAGTTCCTACAACACCGTCTGTTTCAGCAAGACCGAGTGAAGTAAGTTTTGTTGTCCAATCTGCTTGTATTGTATTTGTAACTGAATGTGTAAGTGCTCTTGATTTTGCTCTGGTAGATGATATAGAAATGTGGTTTGGTTCAATTTCATCTGCACCATACAAGCATTCAAGCAGATTTGTTCCTTTTTGGTAATCTTCGTCATTTTCGATGATTGCACCGCGTGAAATTAAATCTTCAACATCTATGTCAGAAAGTGTTTTAAATGCGCCGCCGGTAATTGTTAATATGCCGTCATCACTCAATGAAGTATTGATGCCTAAATTACCCATATCAGCCATAAAATCAGCGATAGTCTGACCTGAGTATATCTTTTCGTAGTATTTTGTTCCGTCAGGTTTTGTGACTTCCAAATACCCTTTAGAAACTCTCAAATCATTAACCAGTCTTGTATCAAGGTCAACAGTTTTCTGTACAACAACCGTTTCAACCAACGCTTTACCTGTGACCATTGCTGTATACGGTTCTTCGTTTAACCCAAGTTCTGTTATAATACGACCTGAAACTTTTCCGCCGGCTATTTCTAGTGTTCCGTCTTGATTTATTGCGGCATATAAGCCGTTATTTGACAACACTTCTATCAAACCGCCAATTGTGGTATTTTCTGTTAATTGGACCTGAACTGTTTCATTGTCGGAGTTGACTATCTTGATTGTATTTTCGGAAGCCGCATTTGAGAAACTAACACCGACAGAAGATAGTTTTGTGTCATATTTTGCAAGTTCTACAATTGTTTGTGCGTGATTTAATGCAGTAGATGCTTGAGCTTTAGAGTAAATATCAACTGACATTCCAAATGCATCCAAAAGCGCTTGGCCGGAGTCAATACTTCCTGCAGGAGGTTCATGCGTAATAATTTCTGCGTCAGTTATTGTAAATACACCGGTTGCATCAAGTTCAGCTTCAATATTTTTGCTGTTTAAATCTGCAACAAAGTCAGCCATAGTTGTAGATTGCGAAATAGTGAATACAGAATCTGTACCGTTAGCTCTTACCGTAACTTGAACGTTTCCGTTTTCCAACAGTGTTTTTAAATTGTCACCTTGGTGTACGGCTTGACCGTCTCTTGTTTCTGTTTTTGCTGCCGCAATACTGTATATAGTATCGCTTGATGTTGCAGCAACATAAACTGTGTCTGTACGTGTTGTTTTTAACGTACCGCTCTCATAACCTTCATTTACACCGGTAAGATGGAACGCTTCAGCAATTCCCGTTCCGTCAATGTCATTAATGTCGCTTCCGCTAACATTAAGGCTAAAAATACCTGTTGAAGTGTTAAATGAAGCTTCCACCCCAATGTCATTAAGTTTATTAATAAAAGTAGCAATTGTATCGTTTTGTGTTAAGTGAACTCCTCTTTCTACACCATTAATCAATACTCCGATATTACTTCCGGCGTCTGCATTTATGCTTACGCCAAGAGAAGTTAGTTTTGAATCCATTCCTGCGAGTGTTTTTTGCTCATAAGTTGTAACATAATTACTTAGAGCTTCAGTGTTTGTCGCCAGTTTATCAACACTTATTTTATAAGTAGCTTCTTGTGCCTCTGTAGTAGCGGATGCTGTTAAAATGTCTATGTTGCTTGAGTTTGCTAAGTTCTGAGCAAATAAATCCATATTAGCGATGCCGAACTTTGTATCTGTAACCTTCTCCAGCACTGATCTGAATGAAGAAAAGAACGATTTAATATTGGCTAATGTTTCTTTCGTTAAAGCAGTGGTTTCTTTTTCTTCTTCAAGCGAAGTAACTTTAGCCTTTTTCAAGGCTACAAGTGATTCAACCCATGAAGATGTATCTAATCCGGACGCAAGTCCGCTGAATGAAATACTCACTATTCTGTCCTGCTTTTACTACTTTTATATCTGTAGCTATGCAATATTATACCATGGTGGTGTGTCGGGGTAAACTATGTAAAGAATTCCATGTTTAGTTTTTGAATCGTTCTAATAAAAATATAACATCGCTACTTTATATAAATATTATAACACATGTGTATATTATTTCAAGTGTTAGACATACAATTTTAAACATTTATTGCAACTGCGTCAGGATGTTCAATTGAACTTCGTACGTAGTTGTAATAGTCGTTTTTATATCCGTATTTTTCTATTTTTTGTAATAATTCTTCTTTTGTTATAAATCCTTGATTAAAGGCGATTTCTTCCAAACAAGAAATTTTAACCCCTTTGTTAAGTTCCATTGTTTGAACAAATTGGCTTGCTTGAAGCATTGAGTCGTGTGTGCCTGTGTCAAGCCAAGCAAAACCTCTGCCTAAAATTTCTACATTAAGTTTACCTTTTTCAAGATATATTTTGTTCAAATCCGTAATTTCGAGTTCCCCTCTTTGAGACGGTTTTAGTAGTTTTGCGTATTCACAGACATTGCTGTCATAAAAATATAGTCCGGTTACAGCGTAATTCGATTTCGGGTTTGCAGGTTTTTCTTCTAATGAAATTGCTTTTTTGTTTGAGTCAAATTCAACTACACCAAATCTTTCAGGATCTTTTACGGTATATCCAAAGACGGTAGCGCCGCTATTATGTTTAATAGCGTTTTTCATTAGTGTAGAGAATCCGTGTCCGTGGAATATATTGTCACCAAGAATTAATGCAGATTCTTCGCCGTTAATATAGTCTTCAGCAATTAAAAAAGCGTCCGCAATACCTCTTTGCACATATTGAATTTTATAGCTTAGATTCAGTCCGAATTGTGAACCGTCACCAAGAAGTTTTATGAAATTATCATAATCCAGCTCATTTGTTATAATTAAAATATCTTTTATTCCTGCAAGCATTAATGTTGAAAGAGGATAATAAATCATAGGTTTGTCATAAATTGGCAACAGAATCTTTGATATAGGCTGTGATGCAGGATATAATCTTGTTCCTGCTCCTCCTGCTAAAACAATTCCTTTCATATTATCTCCTCTTTTATTATAACTTTCTGAATTTTTGTAAAGCTTTTTCTGTGCATGCAACCTCAAACATGCAATCAATATCAATAGATGTTGATTTTTTTGTTTTCGAATTTATAAGATATACAGACGGAACATAACGCGTATTAAAAGATTTTGCAATGTTGCCGCCGTATGGTTTTGAGGCATCAAGTTTTACGAATGCATAACTTTTATCATACATTTTAGATATTTTATTGTATATCGGTGTATATTTGGTACAGTATTTGCACCAAGGAGTGTAAATATATAAATACACATAGTCCTTGCTTGACAGGGCATTCTCCAACTCTCCCGAATATGCCGGTAAAATACACAATAGTGATAGCAATATTAAAACCTTTTTAAACATATTAAAATGATATCATTACGACTATAGATTTTCAATAGTTGAAAAATAATGCCCCAGAACGACTGTTTGTAATTGTTACTTCAGGTTTAAATTATATTTACCCTCATAATGAAGATTAGGAGTTAGTACTTCAGGTTTAAATTATATTTACCCCCAGAATGAAGATTAGGAGTTAGTACTTCGGGTTTAAATTATATTTACCCCCAGAATGATGACTGGGAGTTAGTACTGTAGATTTAAATTATATTTACCCCATTAACCCTTGACTTTTTTTTCATTGTCATTAAGTATCAAGTATGACTAAAGATTATTATAAAATTTTAGACATACCGGAGTTTAGCACACAAGATGAAATCAAATGCGCATACAGAAAACTTGCGCGCAGATGGCATCCTGACGTAGCAGGAAATACCGAAAGTGTTATTACAAGATTTAAAGAAATAAACGAAGCATACGAAGTTTTGTCTAATTTAACAAAAAAAGCTGATTATGATACAGCAAAACGTTTTTATGATTATGCAAAATCAGAACCAAAAACAAATAACAAGTCTGAAAATGAACAGAAAAAAAATACGACATCACCAAATTTTAATGAAAGAGGGAATAGTAAAAAAGAAAAATCAAAATTTGGCGGATTTTCGTTTGATTGGGAAGAATTTATAGCAAAAAAATATAGAGAATCTCGTTATAAAAAGGAGCAGGAGGCGAAAGCTCCAAAAAGAGGAAATGATATATTTACGGATGTGGAGATATCTGTATTTGAAGCAATAGAAGGAACAACCAAGGTTGTAAATATGCTTCAAACCCAAGTCTGTCCGAAGTGCGGAGGACGCAAATTTGTCAATGGCGGTAAATGTTCTTGTTGTGACGGAAAAGGTGAAGTTTCACAATACAAACGCTTTACTGTAAAAATTCCAAAAGGCATAAAAAGCGGCTCAAAAATCAGACTTGCGGAAGAAGGCGAGAAAGGCTTGAATGGTGGTAAGGCGGGGGATTTGTATTTGACCGTTCATGTAAAACCGAATTCTGATTTTAAAACAGATGGCTTAAATGTGTATAAGACATTAACAATAGAGCCTTATGAAGCCGTACTTGGTGCAAATATTAAAGTTTCAACATTAAGCGGTAATGTCTCTGTAAAAATATCTCCGAATACAAAAAACGGTCAAAAAATAAGGTTAAGCGGATGCGGATTAGAGCAAGGGAATGAAGTTGGCGATATGATTTTGACTATAGAAATTCAAATACCAGAGAAGCTTTCTAATGAAGAAGTTGAGTTGTATAAAAAATTGAGAGAATTATCAACAAGAGTGATTAAGTAAATAAACTGAGTGGGTAAATGTAATTTGGTTTTATATTATGTCATTGCGAAACCGATTAGGTCTCATAATGACAATACTTGCGAGTTTGAAACAAGATACAAAAGTATAAATTATCTTGTTATATAATATATTTATGACAAAGATAAAAGAGATATTTGCATCTATACAAGGAGAAGGTCCGTATCTCGGATACAAGCAGGTGTTTGTTCGTTTCTGCGGTTGTAATTTAAAATGCAAATATTGTGATACTGATTTTAATGATATAAATGCTTTAGAGTATACACCGCAAAGACTTGCCGAAGTGCTTGAAAATTTCACATACTGTCATTCTGTTTCACTAACCGGAGGCGAACCTCTTTTGAGTGTGGATTTTTTAAAAGAATTTTTACCTATGTGTAAACTGCCTGTATATTTGGAAACTAATGCAACTCTTCCAAACGAATTAAAAAAAGTTATTGATTATGTAAAATATGTTGCAGCTGACATAAAACCGGAGAGTGCGACGGGGATGGTGACTCCGTGGGATTTACATGACAAATTTTTTGATATAGCAAAAGAAAAAGAACTGTTTGCAAAAGTTGTTTTTGATGAAAATATAACCAAAGAAGAAATTGCAAAATCTGCAAACTTATGTGCAAAGTATGATATAGAACTTATATTACAACCCAAAATGTCAGGTAAAGAGTTTGTTATAAATTCTGATAAAATATCTGAAATATTGGATAAATTTTTGGTATATTATCCAAAAGTCAGAGTAATACCACAGACTCATAAGTTTTTAGATGTTGAATAATTACTATTCTTTCTTTTCTTCTTTTTCTTTGATAATTTTGTTATCTTTTGGTTCAGAAGTATTATTTTCTTTTTGAGATTGAGCGAGTATTCCGCCAGAAGCTGCACCGCCATTTTCAAACTCTTTAGAAATTTCTTCGCCTGTAACATCAACATCATCAGGTACTGCTCCGACGCGTTCTACAGTATCTTCATTCAGCTCTTCAAAAGCTTCAATTTGTTCATCATATTGGTCTAATGTAATTTGATTTACTTCTTGAGTTTCTCTGCGCAAATCGATTTCGTTACCTATATCAGCTGCCCACATTTCTTCTTTAGCTGCTGCAAGACCGCTGGATGCCGCTGCTGCGTAACCAATCGCTGCAAAAGCCCAGTTCCAAAAACCTTTTACCGATAGTCTTGCTGCAGCAATACCGGCTCCAATGCCGTTTAGGGTTTGTCCGGCTGCCTCTACGTGGCACATTGTACGAGAGGTTTCATCCCAATCTTCGAGAGCATCAGTCAAGCCTTGAGTCTCGTTAGCTATATCAGAAGAAGTATCAAAACTAGTCTGCCATTCTTCAATTTCTTCTGATTTTTCTGCTACAACTTCCTGCCCTTCGGCATAAGTTTGAGAAATTTTACCGTCTTCTCCGCCAATCTCTGTGATAAGACCTTCAAAATTTGTCATTTGATTTTTCTCATCTTCAGTTAATGGCCCGTTTTTATTTTTTAATTTAGCATAAGACTTTTGATATGCTTGCATCTTTGTTACTTGTTCAGCAATTGCATCATTTGTTTCTTCTTCTGCCTCTGCGGCTTCGTCAGCAGATGCTTCAGTTTCAGCCATAGCTTCATCCATATCTTCTTGCGCTTGAGCTGAGAGTGCTTGTTGTTCTCCAAGCTCTTCCATTACGTTTTCAGCTGCGTCACGTGCGTCTTTATTAGGCTGATCTATCCAAAACTTTGCAGCAACTATAGATGCAAGAATTACAGTTGCAATATCGGAAGCTTTATTATTTTTCGCTACTTTTTGGTTATTATCAGTTTTGCTTCCGCCAAAAAACTTATTAAGACCATTGTTGAAAGGTTTAATTAAAGTTTTGCTACCCATTTTTAGACCGCCGCTAAGTCCTCCTAATGCAACGGCGGCACCTCCAACTGCGGATGTAACAGCTTGGGCTGTATTAGCCCCTTTATTGACACTACCTGCTTCTGCAGCCTTTTCAGCACCTTTAGCTTGACTTGTTTGTTTGTCATCATCGTCAATCATATATTTATTTTCGTCGGTACTATCAGCCTGAAGTTTCCATTTGGAAACTTTTGAATTCCATTGTTTTTCTACTTCTCCGATATCACTTTCGCGAATCCCCATAGTGTTACCACCGGCATAGTAGTTATGCCAGCATTCGTGTGCATAGGATTCTGATTGAAGTGCAAGTGATAAGTTAAACGACGTATAAGCCATAATTATACCCTTTTCTTTTTATGTATATATTCTTTCAATATATATATCGACATATTTTTGTAAAACTTTAGTATAAAATAAAATTTTGTTACAAAAATTTACAATTCTAATTTAATTCTAATTTAACTCAATGTATATTGAGTTAAATTGAAGAACTTGTTTTCTTTTAACTTCATTTTCTTCTTCTCTTTATTTGCGAGGCAAAGAGAAGAAGAAAACGAAGCAAAAGAAGAAGAGAAAGCACGCGAATGAATGGTTGATTGTCTACGCTCTGACGAGCGTGGGATTGAATGGATGTTGCGGGCTTAGCCCGCACTCTTGTGTGCCCTTGCTGTAGGGGTGGTAAGTTCTTTCTTACGAGCTTGTAGTCCTTATCCCGACTGGGAAGAAGGTCTACGTGCGTAGCACAATGTAACACAATAGGTATTGAGTTACATTGAATGTAACATAATTTAAGCTCGTAAAAGTTCAAAACATAGACTATAGGCGAGTTTTGGTTATGTAGCACCAGACAAAAGAATAAGAAAGCGAGGATAGTCCGTGAGAAAGATAAGAACATCCCTGCCGTTTCGTGCCGAAACGGCGCAGAGTTTTAGTAATTATTCAGGTAAGAAAAACATTTTAACACCTGCATTTTCATTAATGGAAATGATGGTTGTGTTATTGATAGTAGCAATCATAGCAGCGGCAAGCGCTCCTATGATAACGAAAAAGATGGCAAAGGGTGC
>CADCNZ010000005.1 GCA_902802935.1 uncultured bacterium
AGCCGCAATAGTGAGTGTAAGAGATTCGGCTCTGCCGAACCAGCCATTTAATCAAAATGCCCGTTAGGGCATAGAGGTTATCCATTCGACCGCGTGCTTTTCCTTTCTCTTCTTTGGTACTTTCTTCTCTTTCCTTTTACCTCGCAAATAAAAGGAAAGAGAAGAAAGTACAGAAAAACTTATTTTTACATCAAAATACATATTTTGATACATTAATGATACTTTACAAACTTGATTATTTATTTAATATGTACTAGAATACCAAGTATTAAAGAGAGAGATTGAGGATTTACTATATATGAAAAAAGCATTAATGATAGTTTCTGTGCTATTTGTAGCGGTTGTTTCAACTGCTTGTATAAACAATATTGCAGTACAAGAACTTAATAATAAAGCGGCTGAATTTATGCAGAAAGGTGACTACGAAGCTGCAATTAACAGATTAGAATCCAGTTTAGATCTTGATTCCTCAATGTACCAAACTTACTACAATTTAGGAATAGCCTCAATTAATGCAAAAAAATACGAAAAAGCCATAGATGCTTTTGAGGGTGGGATTAAAATAAAACCTGACCACGCTGATTTTTACTATTCTTTAGGAGTTGCTCAAATCGAACTTGCAGATGAAATTTCTGAAAAAGCAGAAGAATCAGAAAAACAAGAAACCAAAAATGACGAAGACAATTCTGATGAACCTGTTATTGTTACAAAAGAAGATTTAGCTAAAACGATAACTTTAAAACAAAGTGCTATAACCAATCTTAATAAATATTTGGAAATGGTTCCGGATACGAAAGATAAAGAAACTATAGAAGAAATGATTAAACAGTCGGAAGAATTTATTTCCGGAGACAAGAAAGAAGAATCTCAAGAGTAATGTTCACAGCCCCATCACAGATATTATGCACTATTTTTGGTGTAAACATTTATTATTATGGAGTTATTTTGGCTCTTTCGATTTCCATAGGAACTCTTGTATCTGACTGGTTTGGAACAAAATTTTTTGGATTAAAAAAGGATACTGTAATTGATTTGGCACCTTATGTAATAATATTCGGAATAATTGGTGCGCGTTTATATTACTGCTTGATGGATTGTGATTTTTACCTTAGATTTCCTACAGAAATTCTTGCAATACGACATGGCGGAATATCAATTCACGGAGCAATAATTGGCGGTTTTGCAGGATTATGGATATTTGCAAAAAGACGTAATATAATGCTATTAAAACTCGCAGATGTGTCATCCATAGGACTTGCAATAGGGCAAGCATTGGGCAGATGGGGAAATTTTTTCAATTCCGAAGCATACGGGGCTCCGACTAATTTACCTTGGAAACTATATATTGCTCCGCAATACAGAAAGATTCCTTATCTAAATGAAGAATTTTATCATCCGGCTTTTTTGTATGAAAGCATTTTGGATATTATAATATTTTTGATTCTTGTATTTTTAGTAAAAACAAATAGAATAAAATTTGACGGATTTTTAGCTGCTTTATACCTTATTTTGTATTCAACTGCCAGAATCTTAGTAGAAATAATTCGAATTGACAGTGTTAGATATTTATTTGGAATGCCGATTGCAATTATTATGTCTATAGGTATAATTATTTTATCAACATTGTTTTTAATAAAATCAAACAAGGAGTAACTATGAGTATAAAAAGATTATCTTTTATTATGATTTTATCACTATTTATGCTATTCCCTTCTGTTGCACAAGCTGAACCTACAGCACAAAAAATTGCTGTTATTGACATTCAAAAAGTTGTAGCAGCTTCACCCCAAGTAAAAGCTTTAAAAGCTTCTCAGGAAGAAAAAAATAAAAATATTGCAAATTTTATACAAAAAGCTCAAGCAGATGTTAACAAACAAAAAGATGAAAAATTGAAACAAGCAGTTGCAAAAAAATACGAAAAACAACTTATTTCCAAAAAAGAAGCAAATATAAAAGAATATAGAGAAAAGTTAAAGGCAACTGATAAAAGTATTAACGAACAAGTTAGTAAAATAGCAACAGATATGGGTTACACAATGGTTTTACCTAAAATGTCTGTAATATATGGCGGTGATGATATTACGGACGCTGTTATAAAGGTAATTAAATAATATGAAAGCAGTTTTATTCTACGGTCCACAAGATATAAGATACGAGGAAACTAAAATTAGACCCTTGGAGAAAGGAGAAATTCTCGTAAAGATAGGTGCTGCACTTACTTGCGGGACAGATGTTAAAACTTATCGAAGAGGGCATCCTGTATTAATAAAAAATATACCGTCAGGTTTCGGACACGAATTTGCCGGAACTGTTGAAAAAATATCAGATGATGTAAATAACATAAACGTTGGTGATAGAGTTGTATGCGCAAATTCAGCTCCTTGCGGACATTGCTTTTATTGCAAGAGAGAAGAATATAATTTATGTGAAAATCTAGATTTATTGAACGGAGCCTATGCAGAATACATTGTAATTCCGGCAAGAATAGTTGAAAAAAATACAATTAAGCTGCCCGATAACCTGCCATTTGAAAAAGCCGCATTTGCAGAACCTTTGGCAAATGTCGTACATGGTGTTGAAAGAACTGATATTAAGCCAGGTGATACTGTTGGTGTAATAGGAATTGGCCCTATAGGACTAATGTTTGCAAGACTTGCTAAGCTTAAAGGAGCAAGGGTTATTGCCGCCGGAAGGAATCCTATAAAATTAAAATTAGCGGATGAATTTAGTCACGCTGACGAAATAATTGATTTAAAAAAATATCCTAATCCTGAAAAAATTTTTCGGGATTTTACAGAAGAAAAGAAGGGATTGGATGTTGCCGTTGAGTGTGTAGGACTTCCGGAAATGTGGGAAAGAGTATTTTCTTGTGTGCGACCGGGAGGTACAGTTCACTTTTTCGGAGGATGCAAATCAGGTTCTACCGTAACTTTTGACACAACAAAAATGCATTATGGCGACATAAAACTTATGAGCGTATTTCACCATACACCCAAATACTTTAGACAAGCACTTGAGTTAATTAAATCAGGAGATGTAGAAGTTGAAAAACTAATTACAGAAGAACTTCCGCTAGAAAAAGTTAAGTGGGCAATGGAGCAGCATATCGCCGGAAATGCGATTAAATTTTTAATAAAACCATAATGCTTAAACAATTTTTGAAAATACTTTTTAAAATGTAATGTCCTGTAATATTTTTTCCAGAAAACTTGATATTTCCGCTAATTTACATTACAATTGAAAAGCAATGGGTATTTGATTTTATATAAGCACATAATATCCATGAATAAAGGGATAAAAAAGGGGGATTTTATGAGCGGACACTCAAAGTGGTCTACTATCAAACATAAAAAGGCTAAAACAGACTCATTAAGAGCTGCTGAATTTCAAAAATTTTCAAGAGAAATTATAGTTGCATCAAAACTCGGAGGACCTGATCCTGCCGGAAATTTTCGTCTAAGAACTGCTGTTGAAAAGGCTAAAGCGGCTGGTCTTCCTAATGACAATATCAAAAGAGCCATAGAAAAAGGATCCGGCGCTGGTAACAGTGAAAACTATGATGAAATGACATATGAAGGATATGCTGCCGGTGGAGTAGCCGTTGTTATCGAGGCGATGACTGATAACAAAAACCGAACTGCAGGAGACATAAGAAGTTATTTTACAAAATTTAACGGAAACCTTGGTGAAACCGGATGTGTAGGATGGATGTTTGATAAAAAAGGCTGCATCACTTTTAACAAAGATGATGTTGACTACGATGCACTATTCGAGGCTGCAATTAACCTTGACGCTGATGACATTGTTGAAGAAGACGATGAATATAAAGTTTACACTTCAATACCAAACCTTCAGCCTGTTGCAGAAGGACTTGAAAAAGAGGGATTTAAATCTGTTTCTGCTGAATTTACCAGAATTCCGCAAAATACAATAGAAGTAACTGATGAAAAAACTGCAATAAACATTATGAGACTTCTTGGCAAACTTGAAGAACATGACGATGTACAAAATGTTTATGCAAATTTTGATATTGATGATGATTTAATGTCAAAGATAGAAGAAAGTTTATAAAAAACCAATTAACAAGGAGGACTTAATTATGATGAACATGATGAACATGATGAAACAAGCTCAAAATATTCAGAAAAAATTAAAAGAAACTCAAGAAGAATTAAATAATATGGATATATCAGGAGAAGCCGGCAACGGTTCTGTAAAAGTTATATGTGACGGAAAAGGTTTATTCAAATCAATAAAACTTTCAGCAGAAGCAATAAACCCCGAAAATCCTTCTTCTGTGTCAGAAGATACAATTGAAATGTTGGAAGATATTATAACTGCAGCGATTCATCAAACTTCCGAAAAAGCAATAAAAGTAATGGAAGAAAAAATGAAATCAGTAACCGGTGGTATATCGATTCCGGGACTATTCTAGGTGATAAGAAAGGGAAAAACGAGTGACATTTTGAAATAAATAATATGAAATTCAATTATTAAGAAATTCACTCGTTAATTTTAAAATGATTTATCCAAAATCTATAGCAGCGTTAATAGAACAATTTCAAAAATTCCCATCCGTTGGACCAAAATCAGCTCAAAGGATGGCTTTTCAAGTATTAAAAATGCCTCTTTCAGAGGTAGAAAAATTTGCTAATGCAATACTTAATGCAAAAAGAAGTTCTAAAACTTGTGAAATTTGCTATAATATTTCTACCCAAAGCCCTTGTGAAATTTGCTCTTCTAACAATCGAAATCGTTCAGTCATTTGTGTTGTTGCAGAAACAAAAGATTTAATTGCGATAGAAAAAACAAATGAATACAAGGGTTTATATCACGTATTACAAGGTTTAATATCTCCTATTGACGGCATTGGCGCTGAAGATATCAGAATCAAAGAACTTTTATCCCGTCTTACAGATGAAACTGTTCAAGAAGTAATACTGGCTCTTTCTCCATCTGTTGAGGGGGAAGCTACCAGTTTGTATCTAACAAAATTAATAAAGCCTTTTGGAATAAAAATATCAAGAATTGCTTTTGGGCTTCCTGTTGGCGCAGATTTGGAATATGCTGATGAAGTTACGCTGGCAAGAGCAATAGAAGGACGCCGAGAATTATAGACAAGTCATTCCTCTTCACGCAGGAGTAATATTGAAGAATTTACTTCTTCTTTTAGATACTCCAATTGTTGTGCTATATTTTCCGGATTATAAATTGAACCGCTTTCAGTGTACGCAAGGTACCTTTGATAAGTCACGGCCTCCTGTCTTAATGTAACAATTGATTTTATATAACCGCTTACTTCTTGCAATTTTTTAAATGATTCATAATAACTTTCAGGCTGGCCGGAATATTTTTCGTTTAGATAATCCGCATTCATAGTAACAAGATTTGCTCGAGAAACAAACAGTTGTAGCGGAGCATCATCTTCCAGACAATCCAATAATTTTTCCATCATAGGAATCATGTTATTTGCATCATTAACATACTGAGAAGCTTTATCTTTTTTTTGAATTATGTCAATAAAAGCCGGATTGTCCTTTGGGACAGGTTTTAAATCTGCAGGATTGTCAAAACCTTCGAGAGAATCAAATGCCGGTTTCGATGTTTTTGTTTTTCTTTTTTCTGTATTGTTTTCTATTGCAGGCAGGTTCCCCGCGTACCCTTTTCCTTGCAGTTCCTTTTCCAAAGTTTTATCTTTTCTATTCCAAAAAGCTGCCTCAGATGGGATTGCTACACTCAATAGTATTAAACAGACTATAAATTTTTTCATAATTATATTATATTTATTTTTCTTCAAAAAGCAATTTACCAATTTCTTTCTTCCAAACAACATAAAAATAAATCGCCAAAATAAAATATGCTGCCCACATTATAACAGTTGAATAAACTTTTTCTCCACTCAGTGCAATTTGTATCCACATAATAAAAGAAAGACCGTTTACAAGTATCCATACAATCCATTGCTGAATTGCCCTTTTCACAGTTAAATACATGCCTAATATTGAAAATACGGTAGTAATTCCATCTATATAAGGACTGTTATCTCCAAATTTCATTAAAAAAGTAATTAATACAATAGATAAAACTGTTGTAATACCAAATAATAACACCTGTTCTTTTGTATCCAGAGAAATCTTAATAATTTCTTTTTTATCAGTTTTTAAATGTTTATTCCATTGAAAAAAACCTAATATTTGCATTGGTATATAATAAGCAGCATATAGCAACAAATTACCCCAAAGTGAGTTATGAAAAGACAGATAGCAATAAAATCCTGAACCCACAACACCTATTAGATAGCATGCAGGAATACCTTTACCGGCAAGAATTGTATAACTTATCCCGCAAAATGCCGATATCAATGCTGCCGTACTATCTTCCATTACTATTGCATTTGCAAACAATATAACGTAGACAAATAAAAATCCTATGATTTCATAATTATTTATTTTTACTTTATCAATCTTCATATTTATGTTATCTAATAAAAAAAGATGAAAGTAAATTCCGGTACAGATATCTCATTTAAAAATATTTACACAAATAAAGCTTTCAAAAAGGGATTGGAAGTTGCAGCTGATAATGGTGCTTTATTCGGAGCTGCTGCTACTGTTGCTTTTTCTGTTGCAAGACCTTTATCTATATGGCTTACGCCCAAAACGGATAAAGAAAATCGATTGCTTGCTATTTCAAAATCTTTATCTTCAAGTATCATAAACTTTTTATTAACACTTGGTATAACATTGCCGCTTGCAAAATCTATCAAAAAAATTGATAAAAAGCCGGATATATATTTAAACAAGGAAACAATAAAATTTTTAAAAGACACTTCTAAAAATTTATACGAATCTAAAGGATATACTTTTGCAACACAACTCTTTAAACTTGGAATAGGAATACTTATTGCAATTCCAAAATCTATAATGGTTGCCGCCGGAATGCCATATATATCAAATTCCATTGAAGATAGAACCAATATAAAAGATAAAAGTTCGACAATAAGTTTTGAAGGAAAACCGGTAGACAAATTAGCAAAAAAAATAGGAAAAACTATCGAAAAAAAGGGGTTCAGAAACTTTATAGAAAAATATAAAGATACAAATTTTCCTATGCACATTGTTGCCGCGACAGATGCTATCTCCACTGCAGCATTCATACATCAAACACAGGCCAGCTCCAAAATAAAAGAAGACAGAAAAAATGCGCTTATATATAATTCTGTAATAGCTACGACTTTGAGTATTGGAGCCGGCTATATTTTAGATTCTTTACTTGATAAACCTACAGAAAAATTCATAGAAAAATACAAAATTGCTAATAAATTTGATAAAAATTTAAAAAAACAGGTTCAAGGTATAAAAATTGCAAAACCTTTCTTGATTTTGGGCAGTATCTATTATATATTAATACCGTTTATTTCAACATTTTTAGCTGAAAAAGCAGATAAAAAATCTAAGCTTAACCTTTATAAATGTTAAGTTTGAGATTACACCAAATGTATGATTACTAATCAAACTTCATAGCATATAATTTATATGTGTATTGGGAGAGGATTTATGAACAGACGCTGGTACGATTCTAACGAACATACTGAAAAAGCACTTGAATTATTAAAAGATATGGATGAAGAACGCAGACGCGCTTTATCCAAAGATTTAACTATGGTTGTAAAACAGATAAAAGAAATGCACGAAGAAGATGAAGAGCAAGAAGTTAGCATCGGCATCGACCGCGTTTTAGGGTTATATAAAATTTCAAATTCAAGAAGATGGTATGACAAAGTAAGTATTCTTTCTTATGCATTAAAAACAATGTCAACACTTCCGAAAGAAGACTTCTATAATGTTATGGAAGGTGTTTATTCCACTTTATCTGCTTAACCAACGTGAAACTATTATAAATAGATTTACCAACAAGAAACCTAAGAAAAACCCTGTTATTACATCAATAGGGAAATGTGCTAATACCCACATTCTTGATATACCCACCAGAAAAATCCATAACCCAAATAACATTATTAAGAATTTTCTCCAAAAATCATTTTTTACATATGTTGCTACCAAATAAATGACAATACCGTAAAAACACATTTCTGAAGTTGCATGACCTGATGGAAAGCTATAACCGATATCCCTTGTACCAAGAGGTCTCTGTCTGCAAACAAATCCTTTGATTAAATCTACAAGAACAAAGGACGCTTGAGTAAAAAATACTATTAAAAAAGCTTTTGTATAATATTTATGTGACACAAGTACACTAACTGCAGCGATTTGCGGCCAAGCCAAATAATAATGCATTCCAAAGTCACTTATAAATACAGGAACATATGATGGATATGCAAATAAAAAATTTCTTATTGCTCTTAATAAGTTATAATCAAAATCTCTTACTCCAGGCATATACAAAACCAACAGAGTCATTATTGTTATAACAACAAGAGATAAAATAACATAATTCCAATTTAAAGCTATTCCGTATTCTTTATTTCTCATGTTAAACCTTACTAAATTCCGCCTTTTAATCTTAATAACTTATCAAATAGTGCTACAAATATCGGTGCTAACTCATTAACACATACTGCAAAAAAGAATAGTGCAGCAGTTGCCGCAAAAATTTTCTGTATATCTGAAAACATAAACACTTTGTTTTTACGAAATTCATCAATTCCTTTATATTCTTCCGTAAAAGGTTTAACAGGAAGTTTTTCTTCAATTTTTTCTATTACATTTGCAAATTTAACCTTTATTAATGTATTATAGGAATCTACATTCATCCACCATAGAGTACATACAGAAACACCTATTAAAGAAAAAATTAATGTTGCGGAAATTTTATACAAGAAGACAACATTTCCTGTGTATATTAATGAGAATAACAAAACCAAAACTGCCGTCATATAGAATTTATTAGTTTTAAAGTTTCTGTCAATAAAATTTTCTTTTTGTTCAGTATAAATCCTATACTCGCTAAAAATCAATTCATCTCTATCCATTATTCAGATCTCCCTCATTTGTAATACCGGTATTTCTCTGCTCTTTTACTTCATTCATCAACTCTTCAAATTCTTTTTCATCTAATGTTTCTTTTTCTAAGAGTGCTTTTGCTATGTATTCAAGCATGTCTCTATTTTCACTTAACAGAGTTTTTGCGTGTTCATACTGAGCATCGATTATTTTCTTAATTTCTTTATCAATATCTGCTGCAATTTCTTCTGAAAAATCTCTGGTATTACCAAAATTTCTTCCCATGAATACGTGCTCTTGCTCCTTACCGTATGCCATATTTCCCATCTTCTCACTCATACCGTACGTTGTAACCATACTTCTTGCCAGAGCTGAAACCTTTTCTAAATCATTTGATGCTCCGGTTGTTATATTATCTTTACCGTATATCAATTCCTCTGCCACACGACCGCCAAGTATCATTGTAATTCTATCTAATAGTTGATTTTTTCTCATTGTTAAATGATCCTTCTCAGGCAGGGTTAATGTTATACCTAAAGCCATTCCTCTTGGAATAATAGAAACTTTATGTAAAGGATCGCTATCTTTCAATAATTTTGAAAGCAGAGCATGACCCACTTCATGGTAAGCTGTATTTTCTTTTTCTTCATCAGAAATTATTCTGCTTTTCTTTTCCGGTCCTGCCATAACCTTATCGATTGCTTCTTCTAAATCTGGCATCTCAATTTCTGATTTGTTATGACGAGCTGCCAGTAATGCTGCTTCATTTAACAAATTTGATAAATCCGCACCTGTAAATCCTGGTGTTCTTTTAGCAAGGACTTTTAAATCAACTTCCTTTGCCAATGGTTTATTTTTGGCATGCACGTTAAGAATCTGCTCTCTGCCGAGAACATCAGGCTTATTTATAACAATCTGCCTGTCAAATCTTCCAGGACGCAATAAAGCATTATCCAGAATATCCGGTCTGTTTGTTGCCGCAAGAATAATTATATTTGTATTTTCATCAAAACCATCCATTTCAACAAGCAACTGGTTAAGAGTTTGTTCACGTTCATCATGACCGCCGCCAAGACCGGCCCCGCGTTGACGTCCTACGGCATCTATTTCATCAATGAAAACAATACATGGTTGATGTTTTTTTGCTTGTTCAAATAAATCTCTAACACGTGAAGCACCAACACCTACGAACATTTCAACAAAATCAGAACCGCTTATAGAAAAAAACGGCACACCGGCTTCACCTGCCACAGCTTTTGCCATTAGGGTCTTACCTGTACCTGGAGCACCAACGAGAAGTACTCCTTTAGGAATTTTTGCCCCTAATTTCACATATTTATCACTATGTTTTAAGAAATCTACAATTTCTTCAAGTTCTTTTCTCTCTTCATCAATACCTGCAACATCATTGAATGTTGTCTTAACTTTACTGTCCATAAGCATTTTTGCTCTGCTTTTTCCGAAAGACATTGCCTGAGCTCCACCGGCTTGAATAGACTTTATTATCAGTAATATAAAACCAAAAACTAACAATATTGTTAAGAAAGACGAACCAAGCCCGAATCCTGAACCCGAATCTGCTGATTTTGCATTAACTTCAACTCCATTATTTTCTAATTTAGACAATATATCTGAATTTTCCGGAATAATAACTTTGTACTGAAACCTTGGCTGCTTAACTTCACCTGATATAGGATTTAGTACTGCATCTTTCTTTGTTTCAGGCTGCTTTATCGGAAGGGCTATTAACGAATCGCGACCTAAATCTACGCTTTTAATTTCTTTATTTTCAACCTTTTGTAAAAATGTTGTATAAGATATTTCTTCAGTACTTGACGTTGGACCCGTAAATAACATTGATATAAACGCTAGAATCATTATACCAAGAATTACATACATTCCTACCGATTGATTTTTATTCATAGTTCTCCCTCTTTTAATTTTATTTTATTATAACAAAAATCATCCCTTTTGAAAATAAACAATTAACTAAAGATTTAACAATATTTTTTTAAGATGTAAAATAGTTTTGAGGAGATTTTATTTATGGACTGGCAAAAAGAAGATTTGAAATATGTATGGCATCCTTGTTCACAAATGAAGGACTACGAAACTCTTCCGCCTATTGTAATAGAACGCGGAAAAGGAATTAACCTATACGATATAAACGGAAAATGTTATAAAGATGTAATCAGTTCTTGGTGGTGTAACCTTCTGGGACATTCAAACGAAAGAATAAATAATGCTATAAAAAAACAGTTAGATGCATTAGAACACGTTATTTTTGCAAACTTTACACATAAACCTGCAATAAATTTATGTCAAAAGCTGATGGAAGTTATACCCAAAGGTTTGTGCAAATTTAATTTTGCTGATAATGGTTCTTCTGCTATAGAAATGTCTTTAAAAATGAGTTTTCAATATCACTACCAGACAGGAAATCCACAAAAAAAACGTTTTATGGCATTAGCTGATGCATATCACGGTGAAACCTTGGGAGCACTAGCAGTCGGAGGCGTTGATTTGTACTCTGAATTATACAAACCTCTTCTTCTTGATGTAATAAGAATTGAAGGTTTGGACTGTTTTCGTTGTCCTTGGGGAAAATGCAGAGATAATTGTAAATGTGAGTGTTTTTGCAGAGCAGAAGAAGCTTTTAAAAAATACGGAGATGAAACAGCAGCTATCATTGTAGAACCACTTTTGCAAGGTTCAGCCGGTATGAAAATATACCCTCCTCTGTACCTTAAAAAACTAAGAGAGCTTTGTAACAAATACAATGTTCACTTAATAGCAGACGAAATAGCAACAGGGTATGGCAGAACAGGTAAAATGTTTGCTTTTGACCACGCAGAAGTAAGTCCTGACATAATGTGCTTGTCAAAAGGTTTGACAGGTGGTTATATGCCTATGGCAATTGCTATAACTACACAAAAAATTTATGATGCATTTTATGATGATTACCTAAAAGGCAAAGCTTTTATGCATTCTCACACATATTCAGGAAACCCTCTTGCATGTTCTGCTGCTATAGAGGTTTTAAATATTTTAAAAGATGAAAATATCATTGAAAAAGCAAATGAAAAAGCTTTATATTTTAATAAAATAATAAAAGAAAAATTCTTACAACTTGATTTTGTAGGAGAAGTCCGTTCTATTGGGTTAATTAACGCAATAGAGCTTGTTAAAGATAAAAATACAAAAGAAGCACTGGACTACAAAAAACGTACAGGATATCAAATTTACAAAAAAGCTCTACAAAATGGTGTTTTACTGAGACCTTTAGGAGATGTAATATACTTTAATCCGCCACTAGTTATAGAAAAAAGTGATATGGATTTTGTAACAGATGTTGCTTTAAAATGCACAAAAGAAATTCTGAATATATAAAAAAATAAAGGGTGCAAATGCACCCTGAAAATCCAACTATCACAAATCAATATATTATATTTTTATAATTTTTGGGGCAAATATATTAGGTTTTCATACTTCAACCAAATATATTTACAATAGAATAAAAATTCCCCTCCCCTAATTACAATGGTTTATTCCAAAGAGATTCAGTGAATTTGCTCTGCAATTGAGCATTTTCAACTGATAAAGATACGTTGCTTGGAGTAAAAATAAATACCATATCGCTAATTTTTTGAGCTGTTCCGTTTAAAGCGTGTGCAGCACCGCAGACAAAATCAATCGTTCTTTGAGATTGTTCTTTATCAAGCAAATCAAGATGTAATATTACAGTTTTCTTTTCCAATAGTTTTCTTACTATTTGAGCTGATTCAGAAAAAGAACGAGGTTCAATAACAGTAACTTCACCTGACTTATAAGAATTAGGATGAGAAACAACTTTAGATTCTCTTTCAAAAGAACGTTCAGGTTTAGCAGGAGCAACTCTTGTACCGTACATAGTATCAAGTGCTAAGGTTCCGTCAGTATCATAATCACCGTCGTTACCTGTCAAATCAGTGAATACATCTTCATCTTCTTCTGTTGTAAAACCTTTAGTTAATAAATTAACAAACCCTTTCAATCCTTCTGATAATGCCATTTCTCCTCCAATATATTTTTATGTAAATAACTTTCTGCCAATTCTAATCATCGTTGCGCCTTCTCGCACCGCGATTTTATAATCATCACTCATCCCCATTGACAATTCAGGAAGCGTGATATCGAATCTGTTTTCGAGTTCATCCTTAAAAACTTTCACATCGTGGAACAAACGAACCAAATCTTTCTCTGACGCTCCAAGCGGTGCCATATTCATTAGTCCTAAGACATCCACCCCTTCGAGATTCAATATTTCAGGAAAATCTATAATCAATTGTTCCTTTGCATAACCAAATTTTTGTTCTTCCTCTGCATTATTTATTTGCAGCAGTATTTTTTCTCTCTTATTTAACGAACAGGCTGCTTTTGAAATAGCTTTTGCAACTTTTAGTGAATCAACGGATTGGATTACATCAAAATTTTTGACAACTTTTTCAACTTTATTTGTTTGTAGATGACCAATAAAATGAAAAGTGGAATTTTCTCTTATATCCTGCGGTAATTCATTAATCTTTTTTATCGATTCAATTGCCCTGGACTCTCCAAAATCCCTAATCCCTGCCGCATACCCTGACTTAATTGCATTAAGCCCAAAATATTTGGTCACTGCTATAATTTTAACATTACAATGTGCAAGATTTTGTTTTATTCCGTTGAGGTTCGATTTTACAAGCGACAAATCTATTGCTATGTCTTCGCCCCAGTTTTGTGATGGTATCAACATTCCCCCCAACCTCTATTTTATTATATACTACAATTCATGAGCTGTACAAATCCTTAAATGTAACAGTTTTTCTGAATCATGAGAACATGCTGAAACCCATGTTTTACATGGATTTCAACCATGTTCAAATTGTTAAGTTTTGTTAAGTTTTCATGTTTTTGTAAAGAACTTGACATGATTTATCATGTTCTTGGCATGCTAAGGCATGCCAATATTAATCAACTATTATTGTCCTAAATATGAAAGAATTTCCATTACTGAACTTGCTGTTGAAAATACTCTTGAGTTCATTTGAATCATTCTCTGCGCTGAAATCATATTTGAGAGCTCCATTGCTATATCAACGTTTGATTCTTCATAGCCACCTGATTCAATTGCTCCGAAAGCCATTTCGCCCGCCATACCATAGTATACTTCTCCTACATCAGGTCCCCACTTCCATAAGTTATTGTTAAGGGAAACAAGACCTTCTTGGTTAACCATTGTTGCAAGCTCTAAAGCAAAGTTTGAATTCCTAATCGAAGAACCTTCTGCTGTAACGTCTGGTCCTGTTATAGTGACACCTTCTGATGTCATATATTTCCACTGTATAGTTCCTGCATTATCCACATATTGCGTAAGAATTGAGCCATCATTATATGTGGCAATAACTATACCATTTTCATCGATTGCTACGTCAGACAATGATATTACATCTTTACTGTTATAATTAACCATGTCTTGTAACGTAACAACCTGATTCATTTGAACAGATTTTGTATTATTTGCCCAACCTGACTCAGCCAAAAAGTTACTTGTTGTTTCGTCAGAAGAAAAAGAAACCGTATATCCGCTATCTGCGCTATATGAAATTGTACCGTCACCATTATCAGTTGCACTCATTCCATCAACATTATTAAAATTATTGATTATTTGTTGTATGGTTCCGGATGCACCTGGAATATCCACCAAAGTTGTTGTAGACGCGCCGGTTGATGTATTTGTAACTACTACAGCGACTTTTCCTTCTGTTATACTTGCGTTATTTAACTCTTCTAAGGTTTTTGATGCTAAATTCGGGTCTCCTTCAATTTTTGCAATAACATTCTTAGGGATTTTTACAGATGACGATGAACCTGCATTTGAGTATGTTGATTTTGCACCCATAACTCTCATACCACTTTGTGTTACAAGATTTCCTGCAGAATCAATACTAAATACACCATCACGTGTAAAATATTCTGCGCCGCCGGCATCTCTAACAACATAAAAACCGCTGCCTGAAATCATTGTATCAAGATTTCTTCCCGTCGCAACAAATGAACCGTTTGCAAAGTTTCTTGTTATACCACCGACTTTTACACCTAAACCTATCTGTTTTGGATTTGTACCGCCGCCATCTTTGGTTGCTGCACTACCATATGACAGGTTGTGGGAGTACAATGTTTCAAAAGTCATATTTGCTGACTTATACGCTGTAGTATTAATGTTTGCAACGTTGTGTGCTATAACATTAATCTGAGACTGTACGGCATTTATACCGGTGCTTGATGTGTGTAATGCTTGTGACATCTATATTTCTCCTCTTGTCTGGTTATTATTTCTTATTATTTATTGCCTTTTTAAAAGATTTACCTCTTTACCTATTTACCCCTTTTCTCTTATTGATACAACATTTGCAATTGAATAGTATTTGTCATCAACTTTAATTTTACCTGTACCGTCTTCAAAACTTGCTTCAGTCACAGAACCTGTAATCGTTGTAAATTTGGTAGGATCGTCTTCGTTAGGAATTTTAAGTGTAACGTCTTTTCCTATCATCGACAGAGTTTGAGATATTTCTGAATTCAAGTTCATATCTTCGTACATTGCGCCAATATATTTTGCACAATTTTCAAGACCGCTATTCATCTGCGTCATTTGTTCAAGTGACGAATACTGTGCTAACTGCGATAACCACTCTGTATTATCAACAGGATCTGTCGGGTCTTGATTTTCCATTTGCTTAAGCATCAATGTTAAAAATGTATTACTGTCATTTTTCATACCCGTTGTACGTTCTTGATTCGCTTGTGCAAAAGCGGTTTCATTTTTCATTGCTGTTATTTCTGTTGTTACTGACATTACCCTCTCTCCAATCTTTTATACATTACCATTTTCATTCATTTCAAACATCATTTGCTCAAAGTTTTTCTCTTGCTCTTTTTGACGTTTATATCCTTGACCTTTATTTCCGCCATTAGAACCTTCCTGTTCAGTCCAGTCAAAATGATGCTCACCATCCCCTGATTCACTTAGTTTGACAGTCACATTATCTACACTTACTCCTTGCGCAATAAGACCATCGCGAAGCCCTGATAATCCTTTCATTAATATATCTCTAGCTTCTTGAGTAGTTACGGTAAACTGTGCCGACAAACCGTCTTTTGTATTAATTATATTTAATGCTACTTTTCCCAAGTTTTCCGGATTCAAAACAATATTCACTCTGGAGCCATTATACATATTTTCAAGCTGCTTCGTTATTTGCTCCACAATTCTGCTTGGATTTATCGTTGAAATATCTGCCTTTTGGACATTTGCTTGAGATGTAACATTTATGGTTTCAAAATTAACATCTCCGCGTATCATTGCCTTTACGACCTGCTCTTGAGGAGTTTGGTTCTGCATTAAATCCCGCGATGAGTTATTATCTGCAGAGCCTGATTCAATTGATTCAATGTTTAAAGCTTTTACTGTTTCTTGATCTATAGCACTTTTATCGCTTTTTACGTTTGCATCGTCTTTTTTTGTATAATCTGCATATTTTACAGATTTTTCTGATAAAACAGTCTGATTTTTAGTATTTGCTATAGAATTTTCAGCCCCTGTCTTTTTAAAAACTATAGGGGAATCTTCTGTTTGCTCAGTTTGTTCTGAATCATTTGAGTTTTTCTTAACAATACTAATTTGTGATTGCAGCAGCAGTGCCGCGTTTGGATTTTCCAGGGTAATTTGTTCTTTGTGCAATGTTGGATCCTCATCTGTAATATTATCGTCTTCTGTTGTGATAGATTCTTCTTGTTCTGTGTCTTGCGGTTCAGAATCCGCAATGTCTTCTTCAACGAGGTTAATATCAACCGCAGCTTCAGCTTCGGCTTCTTGAACTACTGTTTTAATGATAGTTGAAATAAGTTCTGTATTATCTTTTATACTTGTTTTTAAATCTCCTAATGTAACAGCATTATCACTTTCACAATTTGTACCATCATCTGCTGCCGCATCTGATAACAAAGTTTTATTATCTAAAATATTATCAAAATCATTCTCTGCATCAGCAGACACTAACGGAGTGGTTGTTGCATAAACACCCTCTGTCATATTATTTAAATTATTTAATAATGCTTGCGTCATTCTACTGTAACCTAAACCTAGCTGATGTTATATCATCAATTTCTTTCATCTCTGAATGCAAAAACTCTTTATAATACTCTTTCTCTTGTTTTTCCTTCAGTTTTTTTAATACTTCTACCTTTTGATGAGCCTTTGTCACCTCTTCTTGTTTTTTTTTCAATATTGCTTCCGTATTTAAAATTACACGTTCCTGATTTTTTTCATCATTTATAAGTTTTAAACCGAATTCTCTGTGTGATTCTATTTGTGCAATATCAATATTTTCAGATGTACAAAGAGCTTCCAGCTCATCTCTGTTTTTTTCTTCGGCAAGGACTATATTTTGAAGCTTTTCTCTCTGAGAATTTAGAGCGGCTAAAACCTTAGCCATTTCCATTTGTCTTTCCTCAAGCTCTTTTTCGCGCATATCAAGCACAACTTGCATGCGGAATTTGAATCTCTTCAATTTTACCTACCTCGTCCAAGGGTACTATTAGTACCTCTAATACTTTACATCATGTATTCCATGTCTCACATCATACAAATATATGAAAATTAAAATAGGTAGTTTGTTGGGGTTTTAACAAATACTATAAAATTTACATAAAATTATTTATGCTCAATTTTAATTTCATAGCCAAGAATATCGGTAATTAAAGCAACTTCACGATATGTTATTGTATCTCTATTAAGTTTTCTTGAAAGACCGTCTTGAGTATATTTTTTACCAATTTTATTCGTTAGAATATAAGCTAACTCTTTTTGAGTCATATCTTCTTTAGATAAAATAAGTTTAATTAAATCTTTAGCACTTAATTTCATACAATAATTATACGAATATGCCAACATATTGACAAATATGCAATAAAATATATTGCATATATTACATAATTATGTCAACATAGTCTATAATATATTAATCAAACTTAATAAAGGATATTTTTATGAACATTAAAACAGAACAAAAAATGGACATGTATATAGCAAAAATAACTTGGTATATTACATATATCGATTGTTTCACAAGAATTATAAACGAATTTATAGAAAATGGAGAAGGTAATTTAAATCAAAACGACATTCCAAACTTAATGGAATTTAATACTAAATTAACAAATCGCCTTTATAAAATTGTTATGCACCTAAAGTCAGATTGGGAATTTATGCAATAAAAAGACCTCGCAATATACGAGGTCTTTTTTTATTAAGTCTTTTATTTACCCTTACTTAGCAGCTCCTGCTTTTTCGATAATTTCTTTTTCGATATTAGCCGGAACTTGTTCGTATTTTTGGAATTCCATAGAGAATGTACCACGACCTTGAGTGTTTGATCTCAAGTCAGTTGCATAACCGAACATGTTAGCCAAAGGTACAACAGCTCTAACGATTACATTACCTGTATTACCTTGAGGTTCTTGACCTTCAACACGGCCTCTACGACGAGAGATGTCACCGATAATAGTACCTGTAAATTCATCAGGAATTTCGATTTCAACCTTCATCATAGGTTCAAGGATACAAGGTTGAGCTTTTTTACAACCATCTTTGATAGCCATAGAACCGGCAATCTTAAATGCCATTTCAGAAGAGTCGACTTCGTGGTAAGAACCGTCATAAAGTTCAACTTTAACGTCTATC
>CADCNZ010000006.1 GCA_902802935.1 uncultured bacterium
AAAGGTATACTATCAGCCGTGGGAATTCTATACTTTTTATTTTGCGGTGTTTTAGGAGTTGTATCTGCTTTAGGTTGAGTTACAACTTGTGCTTTTACTTGTGGTTTTGCAACTTTTTTCTTTGTAACTTTTTTAGGTACATTTGTTTCGGTTCTTTGTGCGGATTGATTTTCTACTTGTTTTTCCACATCAGCATTTTGCATATTATCAGTTTTTGCAGGATATTTAGAACGTGCAAAAACAATTCCAAAACATTCGACCATATCATCTTCAGTAATGTCACCACTTTGTAAACCTAGTTGAATTTGCAAACTAAAGATTGATTGTTCTTTTTTCGTATCAATATAACCATTTGAATTGCCGTCTTTTTTATCTTTGTCAATACTATCAGCAATATTACGTATAAATTCACAATTCTTAAAGTCTTTTGCTATGTTAAACCCTGAGCTCATTACTTGTCCTCATGTCCCTCGTTTATATATAAAAAATATTTATATCTTTAAAAATTGCCATGCATAAAAACAAATTGTAACAGAATTTAACAATTTTTAGCTTTTTTTGCTTTACACTTATATTTGCCTCTAATACATATCAAAGCCACTTGTCTCAAGTGGAGTTTCAAGTTTTTTCTTTGCTAAATTACTGTTAATTTCAAGATTTTCACATAAAATAGTTTTTAAGTAATCCGGTATTTCTTCTTGTTTGACAGGCTCACCACCGGAAGTAATCGGAATATCTACTTTGTCTTTATGTTTATCAAAGAATCCAAACAAACACGAATCTTCTTTTTTAAGAATATCACCGCTTGTAATGGTTGTTGTATCACCAACTCTTTTAATTTCAATAGGTGTTCCAATGCTCATGCCATTAAGGTTTTTATCTCCAAGTATCTTACCATCCAAGCCTTTACATTTACCCCCGTAAGAAAAACCGACAGGAACAACGGTAACATTTTTCTTAATTGCAAGTATTTTGTTAATCAAACTTGCAACACCGCCCTGAAAACGGTCAAATAAATCTAAATCTGTTCTTATAGCCAATCTTCCTTCGGGAAATATAAAGATATTACATTTATTGCGAACAAAATCTTTAACAAGCGGTAAAAATGCTCTTGCGTTCACACCTTTGTCACCGCCAACAACACTTGCATCAATGCCAACCGCACCAAAGTTTTCAAATGCTTTTCTTTTTGTTGGATTCATTGTTTTTAAAATATCTTCATTTAAAATAATTTTTGGTAATGGAAAATTGTCTTTACCTGCTTTTTTATAAGCATCACTCAATAATGTGTTTAACACTGCAAGCATTTGAGGATCTTCCGATTGATTTGAATGATTCATTACAAAGATTATAGATTCACCTTTTTGCGCAAGTTTTTCTAAAATCATATCTTCTATATTTACATCAATAACTTTTTGAGTGCTATATAATCTTCCGATTTCACCGAGTTGTTCAAGATATAATCTTGTCGGCTCAGCTTTTATGCCAGCGATATTTCTTGTAATTTGTTTACCTGCTTTTGGTTGAAATAAATCTGAAATTTTATTACCAATTACACGCATTGAGTACTCAATACCTCTTGTGGCTTTTGTGCTTGCAAGTTGGGTTGAAGGAACGCCGCCTTTAAAAGAAACTGCATCTCTATCACCAGCCGGGAGAGATTTTGGGTTAGGGGATAATGCTTTTCTTTGATAAATATTTAGGGGTAAATTTGGGGTATTATAAATTTGCATACACACACTTTCTTTTATTTTTAATGATTTGAGGAGAGGAAAATATTTTTTATCCATTTATCCCTACACCTATAAAACAACTGAAGAATAAAAATTGTCTAAAATAAGGTAAATATAAAGAAATGTTACGAGGACTTTACAAAAAAGGCGAAGTTAATTAAAACTTCGCCTTTTTGCTATTTATATTACATTATAAAATCTATGAAGGTAATTTTTTGTTGGTTTTGCCATCACTTAAAGTATCCGCAACAAATTGACTTGATTTTGTATCAGATGCTTTGCTAAGCAAGCCGGAAATTCCTGCCGCCAAAGGTAATCCAACACTACCAACGCCTGAAATAGCAGAAGAATCTATGCTGTATCCAACGTAAGAACCTGTTGGTTCATCACCATATTCATAAGGTTCTGGGTAGCCGGGGTTCGATTGAACAGCGTGAGGTAATGCTTGGTTTGCATGCTCCAATACATCTCCATTAAAACCGGAATATAAACTTGCTGCCGCAGTTCCTAAATAACTTGTACCAGACAAAGAATACAAAGTTGATTTATTTGCTAACGAAGCTGCAGATGAATCTGAGAATGCTTTTAAATCATCTTCATCTAACACTTTTTTATAAGCATTCGATGCCAAATTAGAAAGATAAGTACCACCCGCAGACAATCCAATTGGAGCAACTGTTGATTGATTTGGAACACCTCCCCATTCACCAGCTGCATCATATCCGTGTCCTGCACTTGTCAATATTTCTGCATGTGAATCTACAACGTTTTTAGGAATACTTTCTATTGAATAAGGATCAACATTAAATACTGCATTAGCGGAAAAACTACCCTCTGCAATAGCTGCAGCACCTGATGCTAAGGCACCGGTTCCGATTGCAGATTGTGCCAAAACTTTTAAATTTGGCTTATTCATTTTAATTCTTGCTTGAAAATTTTGACTGTATGGGGTTGTTGCGTTGATATTCATTTTTTAACCTTTCTTTTATTTGGGAATATACAGTCACATAAAAAAACGTAAAAATAAAATTTGCTATTGATAAAATATATTTTTACAAAATTTACATTTCTGTAATTTTTGTCAAAAAACACACTTTAGTGTGTTTTTTTTGTTATGGTGTTGGCCAAGCATATTCTTCTTCGGATAAACCGTTTCTATAACCGATATCTTCTAAGAATTCAGAAAGCTTATCTGCTCTATATTCAACTTGATTTTTACCATCTTTCACAATTGCACTTCGTGGTTGATACCAACTGTCAACTTTTAATTCAACACTTCTTCCATCTTTTAATTTTATATGTTCTACACCTTGACCGTTTATCATTTCACCATAGTTAGACTTCAGTTTTGCTGTTGCAATCTTTGAATTTTTTGGATAAGTATACTTAATATTATAACTATTTGGTACATATAATCCGTATTCGTTCATCTCTGCTTTTGCAACACGTTTAATATTCGGAAATTTTTGATTAACCTTTAATGGTGTAATTCCGTCTTCTGCGTAATATTTTTCACTATAATATTGACCTTCTTTAGTGTTAAACTCTCTTATGAATTTTGTTTGTTTGCCTGTTTCAGGATTGAATTCCAAAATTCTGTATCCTAATTCGCCATTATAGAAATCTGTTTGCTTCTCTGCAATTCTATTGCCTTGTGAATTCATGGTCATTGAACTGGCAACACGATTTTTACGTTTATCAAAATTTATTATCTCATATGAGCCATCCGAAAAATTCTGCTGTATTGTAGCAAAATCCCCTCCGTCTTTCAGTGTTTGTCTATTTACTACTGTCGGTTTTTGGTTTAATTTTGCTTTCTTTATATTTACTTTTTTAACTCTTGTACCATTTGGCAAATATTCATAGCTGTAACCGCCGTTTGTATCTGTATATGTTCTAATCGGTTTACCTGTTACCGGATTAAGTGTTGTTTTTCTGATAAAACCATCTATGTCTTCTACTGCATAAGCAATAGGTGTTTTCTCTTCATTCGGCAAATACTCTACTGTCATCCTTGCACCGTTTTTATTTACCCTTGAAACTTCTATATTACCATTTGCATTTATCTTATCTTTGCCTATTTTCGTTTTCACTGCTTGTTTAAATTTTGCAGACAATTTTTCCAATTTATCATTAAGAACAGCATTTTCGCTGCTCATATTTTTAAGATTTAATTCCAAAACATCATTTTTTGATGTTAAATCTGCAATCGTCTTATGAGAAAGTTGTCCTTGTTCATTTAATTGCATTCTCAGTTTTGCAACTTCTTTATTTTTAAGTTCTTCCATAGAATGTACTGCCGATTTAATAGCTTTTGATGCACTATCGGTCGTGACACCTCCTAAAAATTTTTTTTGTAGTAAGTTTTCAGACCCTTTTATAACTGCATTAACAGCATTTTCATTTATTGACATAACATTCTCCTTTCTTGCTATATATTCTTTATAGAAATACAAACATAAAAAATTTTGCTATTATGTAACATTAATTTACATATATGCAAATATTAAATTTTCGGTATTGAAATATTTTTTTTAGCAAATTACAATACTTATGGTCGAAATATTTTATCAAGTTTGGAATCTTGAAAAAAGAAAGAAGGTTTATAATGAAAAACGGTTTACACCCTGATTATAAAAAAACAGTTATTAAATGCGTTTGCGGTAACGAAATAGAAACAGGTTCTGTTGTAGACGATATTACAGTTGAAATTTGTTCACACTGTCACCCATTCTACACAGGTCAACAAAAAATTCTTGACTCTGAAGGGCGTGTTGAAAGATTCAAAAAACGTTACGGTCAAAAATAATTGTTTTTATCAATTTTATAAAAAGAGGCGAATTCGAAGAATTCGCCTCTTTTTATTTTTATTGACAATGCATTGGGGAAAAGGTTAAAATTAGTCTATGGCTATAGTTTATTTATCATTAGGTTCAAATTCAGGAGACAGGGTTGGTTACTTGCAGCAAGCTGCAAGTCTGATTGGTGCAGCAGAAGATATTAATATAATTACATCTTCCTCTTTCTATGAAACAGAGCCTTGGAGAATGGATTCAGAAAATTGGTTTGTCAATGCTGTTATACAAATATCCACATCCCTTAGCCCTCAAGATTTATTAGACGTTTGTAAGAGAATTGAATCACAGCTGGGAAGAAAAAGAGACGGGAATTCTGATAAATATTCTGACAGAACAATTGATATTGACATATTGTTTTATGATAATTTAGTTACTTGCAATGATAAATTAACAATTCCTCACCCTGCCATACATAAAAGAGCATTTGTTTTAGTGCCCATGCTTGAGATAGCGCAAGATTTTGTACATCCATTGTTCAAAAAGACAATATCAGATTTGTATGACGCTTTGGAAAATCCGGAACAAGTGTTTTTATATGGCACTCGGGGGTAAACATATTAATAAATTCATATTACAAAAATGGAGGAATAATTGACTGTTGCAATTATAGGAGCAGGAGCATCCGGCTGTATCTGCACATATTATCTTTTGAAAAAAGGAATAGATGTAACCCTTTTTGACATAGGGTCTCCGCTTCGAACCCTTCTTCCTACGGGAGGCGGGCGATGCAATCTTGCACATGCAGAGTATGATTTTAAAGAACTTGCGAAAAATTACCCACGAGGAGAAAAGTTTTTATACTCTGTTTTTTCACAATTTTCGACTTCAGACACTATTGCAATGTTTGACGAACTCGGAGTTAAAACTTATACGCAAGAAAACGGAAGAATTTTTCCTGCTTCCAACAGTGCAAAAGACGTAAGGGAACAGATTTTAAAAGCTATAAAAAAAGCTTCTATAATCAAAGAAAATGTAGATAAAATTCAGCCTTTGGAATGCGGTTATAAACTTATAACAAATAATGCAAAATATTTTTTTGACACAGTAGTAATAGCAATTGGGGGAAAGGGCAGACTCAAAGGTTTAAATCACAAAATAATTCCTAAAGTACCTTCTCTTGTAGGTTTGAATTGTGAAAACACAGAGTTAAGCGGAGTTGTCCTAAAAAATGTTTATTCAAAAGATTGTAAAATAAACGGAGACTTATTATTTACACATTTTGGAATCTCAGGGCCTCTCGTTTATACGATATCTTCAATAAAAGCACGCGAAGAATTTCCATACAAACTTAACTTTGATTTATACCCAAGTGAACTTGATTTGCAATCTATAATGAATAGTAATCCGCACAAAGAACTCAAAAACATTCTTTCGGATATTTACCCACGTCGATTTGCTGAATACATTGCCGGTAATTTTGCAGAAGCAAAGGCGCACACTATCAACGGAAAAACAAGAGATTCGATATTGACTAAGATTCACAATTTTGAATTAAATATAACCGGCACAAACAAAGGCGAAGAAACCGTAACTGCAGGAGGTTTTGACCTAAATGAAATCAAACCGAAAACAATGGAATCAAAAATTCATCCTAACCTTTATATTATAGGAGAAGCTCTTGATATAGATGGCTTCTGCGGTGGGTTTAATCTTCAAAATGCTTGGTCAACGGCATTTGTAGCAGCAAAAGCGATTGAATAAATTCTACCTCACCATAATTACATACCAGAGGCAGTTTCTTTTATTTATATCAGGATTTACCTCTTGGTTTACCCCTGAATTTACCCTTGAATTTACCCTTGAATTTACCCCTGAATTTACCCCTGAATTTACCCCTGAAAATTGTATCATTCCTTTTTTTGTTATATTAATCAACCCGCGAATTGGGAATGTTTCAAATTTTGCATTACCCGAGGTAAATTCATACCCTTCCAAATCTACATCCGTATCATTATATATAAATAAATAATAGTTTAACTTTGTTTTTTTTATTTTAATAGAATTTGTATTTTTGTTAAACTCAGACATAGCTATAATACGTACATCCGGTAGCAATTTTTCGACTTCCTCAAGCGACAATTCCCTAGCAGTAATATTTCCTTCATTATACTCATATTCATAGAATCTAAAATCCTTGTTAGAATATCCAATAAGAGCACCGTCTTTTATAAATTCATATGATGCACCGGTTATAAATGCAGTTTCTTTCTGTGGAGTTTGATATTCATAATAATCATCAAGTATCTTTGTTTTTATAAAATATGGATTTTTTTTATTAATTTTGTCTGACCAAGTTCCGTTTAATTCGTCGTATGTTATCTTTGATTTATCTTTCAACGGCTTATATTTTATACAATCAATGTCAAAAGAATCTGCTTTCACAGGAATCAAAGTCATGCAAAATATAACAAAAATCAAAAATAACCTTTTCATATTTCTCTCCAAGAAAATTATAACATAATAAACAATACATATGTAAAAACAGTGGTTTTGAAACATGTTTTTGATAAGGTTATTTATTAATAAGTATGTCGAATCTATTTTTTAGCACAATTTTTCAATAAAAGAACTGTGCGACGGATATTCAATACGCTGCTTATATAAATAATGATTTGGATAATTTGTTTTTGTTAACTTTATTTTGGGGTAAATATATACAATTTGTAGTTCTTAATGCAAGTTTGTAAGTTAAGATTAGAATCTATTTGCCTCGCAAATAAAGAGAAAGAAATAATTGCATGAAAAAAGGCTTTTAGTTCGTATTTTGGGACAAAATACAAACTTCCAAATTAACTCAACATACATTGAATTAAATTCAGTCTTTTATAGGAGGGAGATTTTGTAAATATATAGTAAATTGTAAATATGAGTTTAGCATCAAATTTTGTAAATACAATTTCACATGCACAGTTAGGTGCAAAGCCAGTTTCGGTAGCTCCTGATTCTGACTTGAATGATAAGACTTTTTCCGACATTCTTGATAAACAAATTGAAGGTATAAACAAAAGTCAAACTATAGAGCAATCAGGTTTGCCCAAAGGCTTTACTATTGATGAACTTATTTCGATGCAGCAAGCAAACAAAACAACTGTTACTCAGGAATCAACCGCAGCTGTAAATCCAATAAGTTTTGATGAGCTTATTTCTAAAGAAGATTCAAACATTTCTAATTCTGAAATGTTGGGATTTTTTACATCTCTATTTGATAAACATGCCGAAAACAATGTTATATACAATTTTGCACGTAAACAAGCATCTAATTTTTACGGAAAATGTGCAGGAAACGTAGTTACAGACCTTGCAGAATTTGTAACTGATGCATTAAAGCTTTCTTAGTAATTTTTTATTAAAGTTATTTTTACTTTATTTTGTTTATTATATAATAGAGCTAATAGAGGATAATTAGCTTTATTTTTGATTAATAAGGAGGTCAAATGGGCAAAATAGAAATTACTAAGGAAATCGAAGAAAAATGCTGCGTTCATCGCGGTGTTAAAGGTTCTCCTGCTCCAATCCCTCAAGAAGGTGAATGGACAAAATGTAAAGAAATTAAAGATATTTCAGGTTTAACTCACGGATGCGGCTGCTGCGCTCCTCAACAAGGTACCTGCAAATTGACTTTAAACGTTAAAGAAGGTGTTATACAAGAAGCATTGGTTGAAACTATCGGTTGTTCCGGCATGACTCACTCTGCTGCTATGGCAGGTGAAATACTTCCGGGTAAAACAATCTTGGAAGCTTTAAATACCGACCTCGTTTGTGACGCAATAAACGTTGCAATGAGGGAATTATTCTTGCAAATTGTATACGGCAGAACTCAATCTGCTTTCTCTGAAAATGGCTTGCCTGTAGGTGCAGGACTTGAAGATTTAGGTAAAGGACTTTGCTCAATGTGTGGTACGATCCACTCTACAAAACAAAAAGGCGTTCGTTACCTTCAATTAACAGAAGGTTACATCCTTAAACTAGGTTTAGACAAAAATGACGAAGTTATCGGTTACCAATTCATTAACATGGGTAAATTTATGGATGCTATTAAAAAAGGTGTTGATCCTAAAGAAGCATTTGATAAGAATGTAGGTACATACGGCAGATTTGCTGATGCTGTTAAGTACATCGATCCTCGTGAAGAATAGTGGTAAAATTAAAATTCGTGATTTGTGAGCTGTGAATCGTGAATCGATATTTATAAATTACGGCTCATAAGTTACTATTTACGACTCACAAAGTAATAAAATAAAATAAATAAGGAATAAAAATTATGACAGTAAAATTTGAAGGACAAGACAGACGTGAAGCGACGTTAGCCAAAGTTTTACCTGAATATGGTTTTAAATCTTTGGAAGAAGCTCGCGATTTATGTTTATCAAAAGGCATCGATGTCGATGCTATCGTAAAAGGTATCCAGCCTATTGCTTTCGATAACGCTTCTTGGGCATATACACTAGGATGCGCAATTGCAATTAAAAAAGGTATCAAAACTGCTGCTGAAGCAGCTGAAGCAATAGGACTAGGATTGCAAGCATTTGCAGTGCCAGGTTCAGTAGGTGACAGACGTCAAGTAGGTATTGGTCACGGTAATTTGGGCGCAATGTTATTAAGAGAAGAAACTAAATGTTTCTGTTTCTTGGCAGGTCACGAATCATTCGCAGCTGCAGAAGGTGCAATCGGTATTGCGCGTAATGCTAACAAAGTCAGAAAAGAGCCTTTAAGAGTTATCTTGAACGGTCTTGGTAAAGACGCTGCTCACGTAATCGCTCGTATCAACGGATTTACTTCTGTTGAAACAGAATATGACTACAAAACAGGCGAATTAAAAATTGTTAAAGAAACTCCGTTCTCTGAAGGCGAAAGAGCTAAAGTTAGATGCTACGGTGCTGACGACGTTAACGAAGGTGTTGC
>CADCNZ010000007.1 GCA_902802935.1 uncultured bacterium
AATCAAAATGCCCGTTAGGGCATAGAGGTTATCCATTCAGCCGCGTGTTTTTCTTTCTCTTCTTTGGTACTTTCGGGGTAAATACATACAATTTGTAGTTCTTAATACAAGTTTGCAAGTAAAGATAAAAATCTTTTTGCCTCGCAAACAAAAAGACAGAGAAGAAAGTACATTAAATAAAAGATTATTCAATTTAACTCAATGTACATTGAGTTAAATTGTTGACTTGGATTTTGTTCCAAGAACCAAATAAACAATTAAATGTTTTGTGCTGCAATTGCTTTATAAAAATTTATGTAATCAACCATACAATCAAATTCTGTACTATAGACCATTTTATTAACATTTAACAGGTTTTCTTCCTTCTGGTCAAGATCGAGCTTTGCAATGACTCCTTCTTTGTATTTTTCTTGTGTCATTTCGTAATCTTTTTGTTCAAGCTCTTGTATTTTCTTTTGTTTTGACAGCTTTTCTTTATCCATATTTACAGAAACAAGAGAATCATTAACCTCCTGCATTGAAGTAAGATTAACTTTTTCATAATTCTGTAAACTTTTTTCATATGCAATTTTACGAGCTTTTAGATTTGCCATTATCTTACCGCCCATAAATATAGGCTGCATAACTTGTCCGCCAAGTCCCCATAACATACCTTTTGTAGTAAACAAGCTTTCTAAATGCTTGTTGTTAAATAGTACACCGCCTCCAAGGCTTAATTGCGGAAGCATTTCTTTTCTTGCTATTCGAACGTCAATACCTGCTTTTTCAAGCATTTTTTCGGCTTTTCTATAATCAGGGCGATTCATTATTATATTTGATTCAATACTTTCCGGAATGTTACCTGAAAAAGAAAGCTGATTATAATCTATTCTCTTGTATTCTTCAATATTATTCGGGCTATCTCCTATTAATACCGCAAGTTGATGCAATAATTTTGTTCTTTCTTTCTTTAAGTCAACAAGATTTGCTACACCTGAAATATAGGATTCATTTGCTTTTACAAGGTCAGAGGTTGATACAATTCCTTCTGAATTGCTTACAAGCATAATGTCATCAATTTCTTTTCTTAATGCAACAATTTTTTCCTGTAATTCTATTAATGCATCAAGTTTTACAATATTTATATAAACACTGCCAACAGCAGACGCTATTGAAATATATGCTGCCTGTTCATCAAGTATTGATGCTTCGTATAATTTTCTAACAGATGTTGTTTTATTATGATTTTTCCCGAACAAATCTAATTCGTAATTAGCAATTATAGGTAATCCAAAACCGCCTCCGGTTTTTCCGCTAAACTTTCCATAACCCGGCATAAAGCCTGCTTCAATCGTTGGTAACTCTGATGCACGCTGCATAACTACATTTTGATAATATTCGTCAATTGTCAGAGTAGCCATTTTTAAATCTTTATTATTCTCAATAGCTCTAATAATATAATCATTTAAATATTCATCATTAAAACCTGCCCACCAATCTAAATTTACATATTCATATTTATTTTTGACGGGCTTAACCTTTGCGGTTTTCAAATAATACTTTCTATTATTTTTATTTTCTACATTTTGTTGAGCTCCGCTCTGCAAAACTGTTTTTTCTGCAGCTGCATATACAGCATTAGAACTAATAAACGATACTAATATAGCAAATGATAATAATTTCTTCATGTCGTTCCTTTTTATTAACTTTCAAAAGCTTTGTGTGTGAAAATTAACACTTGATTTTTTACAATAAGGATGATAGCATAAATATGTTGCATTTGCAACATGTTGTAAAAAAAACATATGGGAACTATTATATTGCAGGAACATTATACAGATACGCTTTTTTATCAAATTGAACTTACTGCGAAATATTGCAAACTTTTAGGAACGCAAGTCTTTGAACAGTACAATACAGGAATATCTTTAGAGGAATATACAGTTCTTGATACAGTTATTTCACAAGCTGATTTGTGCCAAAGAGACTTAGCGAAGTTGATATTAAAAGACCGCGCAAATACAGGGAAATTACTTGACGGGTTAGAGAAAAAGGGATTAATTGTTCGAAAATTATCTGTTAAAAATAATAGACCTGTTAAAATTATTGAAATTACAAGTGAAGGCAGAAAAAAAACTGAAGAGGCTGCAAAAAAAATAAGTCCTCATTATCACAACATAAAAAATAAGATTGATAATAGTAATATTGCTAAAGTCGGTGATTTACTCAGAGATTTAAGAAAAGTTTTAAATGATTCGTTAAAAATACAGATATAAGGAAAATAAAATGAGTGAAGAAATAAGAGAAAATGAATTTGGTACAAAAAATTTTAGAATAAAAAAACGCTATTTTTTTATATTTTTAGCGGTTATAGCTATAATAACAGCTTGTTATTTTATATATAATATTACCGGTTATCAATCAACCGATGATGCTTATGTTGAAACGACAACTGTTTCTGTATCCCCAAAAGTTGCAGGTCAAATTGTAAAAGTTTTGGTTGAAGACAATCAGCCTGTAAAAGCAGGTCAAGTTGTTGCAATTATTGATCAAAGAGATTATCAGGTAAAATTAGATCAAGCAAATGCAGCTTACCAAAGAGCTATATTGAATCAAGAAAATGCACATGCTAATTTAAATGCTGCAAATTCAGAAATTGAATTAGCAAAAAAAGATGTAGAAAGATATGAAAATCTTTATAAAGCAGGTGCGGTTTCTAAACAAACATTAGACAGAGCGAAAACAACTTTGGAATCTGTTCAGGCGAAACAAACAACCGCTGAACAATCAATATTTTCAACAAATCCTGATAAGAGTGCTAAAGTAGCAGATGCTGAATTAAATGTTTTAAAAGCTCAAAAAAATGCAGCAGAACTTGCATTTGAATACACAGAAGTAAAAGCACCAATTGACGGTACAGTTTCTAATAAAAAAGTAGAAGTAGGTATGATGGTTCAACCGGGCTCACCTCTATTTGTAATTGTTCCTAATGATGTTTGGGTAGTTGCAAATTTCAAAGAAACTCAGCTTGAAAAAATGAGAAAAGGTATGCCGGTAGATATTAAAATAGATACTTATCCTCATAAAGTATTCAAAGGAAAAATTGACAGCATACAACGCTCATCAGGTGCAAAATCAAGTCTTTTTCCCCCTGAAAATGCAGTTGGTTCGTTTGTAAAAATAGTTCAAAGAATTCCTGTAAAAATTGTGTTTACCGAAAAAATTGATCCCGAGGAATATGCAATTATTCCGGGAATGTCAGTTGTTCCAAAAGTATATATAAGAGACGCAGAAAGCGAAAATAGCAAAGACAATTAATTAAATATGAATATATTAAAATACGGGATGCACTTTGTATCCCGTATTTTATTATTTATTTTAATCCTTCAAGTGTACAAACGGATGTATCTTGCAAATACTTATTCCAAGCCTTTACAACAGGGTTGTTTTGTACAGATGAAATACTTGAAGTATCAACATTTTCTTTAGAATATTTTTGTACAAGCTCGTATGCGTCCATTACAGAGACCAGTTCATATATTTGTGTATCTGTAAATTTACAGGTTATTGTCATATTTGCTCCTGAAAAATTGACGGTTTCTTTATACACACATTTATCATTTTCTTTTCCAACTATTTGTTTTACAGAATTAACATTCATTCCTTCAGTATTAACAGAACCGCTTTCAGAGTATGAAGAACAATTTCTTAATGCTTCCGTAAAGCTTGAGTTTTTGGCCAATACTGCCAATGTTGTTGCTATAACTATAAACACAACAAAAATATATTTTTTCATTTAATTTTCCTATTTAGTCAATGCTGCTTTTAATCTTGCAAGCGATCTTGCTAAAGCGGCTTGAGCTCTTTGGGCATCCAATTCGGCGGAAGAATCTGCCAAACGAGCTTCTGCTCTTTCTTTCGCAGCATTAGCACGTGCCACATCAATATTACAACCATCTTCACAAGCATCTGTCAGAATGATTGCGTTATTATCCTTAAACTGGAATATGCCGCCCATTGTAGCAAAATATTTATACGTGTCTCCTATTTTTGCTTTTGTGACACCTATATCAAGTGAAGTGGTTATAGGTATGTGATCTTTTAAAATACCTATTTGACCTCCGGTTGTTTGAAGCACTAATTCGTCAGTCTCACCTTCAAATACTATTCTCTCGTGTGTTATTATTTTTAGTTTCATTTCTATTTTCCGTGATTCATGAGTCGTGACTCGTGAATCGAAATTATAATATCCATAAAACCCGAATCACGAATCACGTTTTTACAGTTCTATTGTAATGTTTTTGCCTTTTCAATGGCTTCTTCAATTGTGCCTACCATATAGAAGGCTTGTTCAGGAAGATCGTCGTGCTTACCTTCAATAATTTCTTTGAAGCCTCTGATTGTATCTTCAAGTTTAACGTATTTACCTGAAATTCCTGAGAACTGTTCTGCAACAAAGAACGGCTGAGATAAGAATCTTTGAATCTTTCTTGCTCTGTTAACCGTCAATTTATCTTCATCAGACAATTCATCCATACCCAAGATTGCAATAATATCTTGCAATTCTTTGTATTTTTGAAGTATTTCAAGAACTTTTCGTGTAACTTCATAGTGTTCTTCGCCAATGATATTAGGGTCTAACACTCTTGAATTTGATGCAAGCGGATCAACTGCAGGGTAAATACCCAAAGAAGCAATCTGTCTTGAAAGTACGGTTGAAGCATCCAAGTGAGAGAAGGTTGTTGCAGGAGCAGGGTCTGTCAAGTCATCGGCAGGAACATAAATTGCCTGAACTGATGTAATAGAACCGTCCTTAGTAGATGTGATTCTCTCTTGTAATTCACCCATTTCCGTAGCCAATGTCGGTTGATAACCTACAGCTGAAGGCATACGACCAAGAAGTGCAGATACTTCCGAACCCGCCTGAGTAAATCTGAATATATTATCAATGAATAACAATACGTCTTGTTTAGAATAATCTCTAAAGTATTCCGCAGCGGTCAAAGCAGAAAGACCGACTCTCATTCTTGCTCCAGGCGGTTCGTTCATCTGACCGTAAATAAGAGCAACTTTGTCGATAACGCCTGATTCCTTCATTTCGTTCCAAAGGTCGTTACCTTCACGTGTTCTTTCACCAACACCGCCAAATACTGATAC
>CADCNZ010000008.1 GCA_902802935.1 uncultured bacterium
AATTTTGAAAGAATCAAAGCATTTAAAAGCATTGAAAGTTGTAAAATATTACCTTTTAAAACGGATAAAAACCACCAACGCATATAAAATCCAAAAATTTTTCTAGGGGTACTACCTCTATTTAGAGGCTTGATTTTCCTGTAAATTTAGGGGGTGGGGGAGGGGGTCACACTCTATATCAGGTATTAAAGCCGTACCATGCCTGTATTCTTCTATTAATCTTTGTTTTTGAGCCTCCATTATTGTTTTAACTTCTCTATATGACTCATTTAAGTTTACATTAGCGGTTGTCATACATACTTTATCAACAGGCTTTTCGCCTATGGTATCTCTTATGACCTTAAAAGCATTGGTATCACCTTCAAGAGCCTTATCAATAAGTGCAAGACAGATACTGTCTTGTGTATCGCCAGTTTCTAGCAGTATTAATAATTGTTCTCTTAATGTTTTCCGCATTCTGCGAACCTCCCCTGACTTTATACCGCCTTTTTGTCCTATTATCCTAACTTCATCCTTGCTTCGTTTGTTAGTAGGTATCAAGTTCTTATATCCGTCTGACTTTGGCATTTTATTTTTTCCTCCGTTTTTATACCTTTTGTACCTTTTATGCCTTTTATCCTTATATGGAAAGGTTTTTATAAAAGTGTATCATTAGAATTGTTAATACTTTTATACTTCTTTTTAAGATAATTGCTTGTATTAAGACCTAAATATGTAAATATATAATCCAATGTCTTATAATCGCCTGCAATAGCGTTATTTATATTAAAGAATACAGGAATACTATATTTATCATTCTCAATGATTAAAAGCCGTTCTGTAATATCAATATTATAATGCTTGATAACAATATAATCTTTGGCATTATTATTTTTTTCTGGCTTTGTTTCAAGTGTATTTTTTATTATTTCATCAAATTTATCTAAAATATCAGTAATCATTTTTGTTTTTCCTTAAAGGTGTATAAAGTATTGTTAGTTTTCTATATGTACCTTTTGACATTACCTATTATTACGGGCTTTTAAGCCTTAAAGGTACAAAAGGTATATTTATCCGTAAAATATAAATTTACAACCTCTTGTACCACTTTTACAAATCCTTCCATATCCTTTACTGGCAAGATTTTCAAGTATTGCCTTTCCTTCTCCCTTTTTAAAACGACTAGTATTTAATTTTTCTAATGCACTTGGAGTAATTTCTTTTAAACCCTTTAAGCGTAAGAGATTTAGAGCATAATCCTCTGTCTTATTTAATGTAATTCTGTCCGTGATTAAGTTTTCAAAACAACATATAAAATAATTACTTACTTTAAAAGCATTATTAAGTGTATCTTTTGAAATTTCTGGTTTATCTAAATCTTCTATACAGTGTAATATTAAAGCAATTCTGGCTATATAGCTTTTTTGTTTTAACAAATAACTTTTTTCTAAATCAGTTTTATTATCAGATTTAACACTTTCTGTAATTGTTTTGCAGAGATATTTAAAATGATTATGTGCTTTTTTATCAAATTTATATTCCTTTGGTGTCTTTTTGTATTCAAATATTTTTTCACAACAATTTTGAATTGCGAATACTTCATAATTATTATCATATTCTGGTAAATCACCTGTTTCTTCATAGTCTGTACAACAGTATAGCCAGCGTTCAAGCATACCTTCCGTGCTATCAATACCTTTTAAAAATAATGTATTGTCAAGCACTTTGGGTTGAATACCGCCAATAATATTATGGCTAGCCTCTATTGTAATATCTTCATTACTACCTTTTCTTACAATAGTTTGTGTATCTCTACACCATGCCTGCAAAAAGTATTCTTTATCATTTCCACCCCCTTTTTTATATTGATTAAAACCATTTAGTAAATGCGATAATTCATCAATAAATAAACCTACTCCATAGGTATATTCTTTGTTAGAGGCTATTGCGGTATATAAAGCCTCTACTGTTGCATTTTGAATAGTTAAATGTGGTTTTAGTGGTTTTGGTGGTTCTTTCGGTGGTTTTTCTATTGTTATATTAATTTTTTTATCTTCAATATTTTTTTTATATTCTTTCAATTCCATTTTATACTTGAATAATTTATCATTATATTCATCTAATTTTTCTTTATATATTGTCTGTAATTGAGCCTCAAATTTATCTAAAATCTTTTTACCTATTTTCAGGCATGGGGTTTTCTTTTGTGAGGGTTTACCTACTAATGCACACCATATAATAGGATATTCAATCCAATTACTTGAAGGATTTGCATTTATTGTAAATCTATAATCCATTAACATACTTACCGTTGACAAAAATGTGCAACAAATATATTCAAGTGGTGCGTCAAGCCTCTTATGTAAATCGATAGCAAGATTTTTTATTTTTTCTGGGAATATTTCAACAGGAAAATCTATTTTTAAATCAGATTTACCAGATAAAGTCTGCTGAATTTTCCTTAAATCAATGTTTTCGGCATTGTCTAATAATTTCTTAAATTCATTATCGCCGTATTTTATTAAATAGTCATCAAGCCCCAACTTTTCACTACTTTGAGGCAAATTAATTATTTTTACTATTGCTTTTTTCTCTGCAATTAAATATGCAGAAAACTGGTACAATGCTTGTTTTACTTGTGGTTTAAGCCACATGTCATTGTCATAACATAGATAAATAATTTTATTTTCAAAGTCAGAATTGCTAATATCTGGTATTATATCCGCAGTTGTATTATCTGTATCAATGTCATCAATATCATTATTATCATTTTCTTTCGGTTTCGGTTTTTGTTTCCAAGCCCATACACCTGCCAATGCAATACAATTAAAACCCTCTTGAACGGCTTTAATTGCCTTCTTTTCGCCCTCTGTGATAATTATGTACTCATTTCTATTACTTATGATATTTGGGCTTAATGCAAGCGGTCTAAATAGTCTTGACGGCATATCTTTTGGTTTTATATATTTTCTCTTTTCGGTAGGATTTTTTAATCTACTGTTATAATAATCGGTAGGGCTATTTTCATACAAATTAGGATATTTCAACTGCCAATAATCAGGTGCATCAATTAAATAACCGTTATTTATGTATTCATCAAGTGTTATATCGGAAATCCCACTTTTTTTAAAATCATTTCTTGTAAAATCTGGCACTATCATTTTTTTTCTCCGTTTTAATTTTCTTTTCTTCATTAGCCAAAAACACTTCATATTCAGCCCTATGAGCATTTATATAGGACTGAATATCAGAATATATTGAGAGTGCTATCCCATGTGCTTGTTCTTGGCTAATTCGGAACACTTTAAATTTCCTCAAAAAGTTCCGAAATATCGACCTTTAAATAATCAGCAATTCTCTTTTTCCATGCAGGAAAAAATTCTTTTTTACCACTCAATGCTTGGTATAAATCACTCGGAGTAATTTTTGCATTAAGTGCAAGTTGTAATTTACTTATTTTTCTTTGATTAATTACATCAATTAATCTCATAAAACCTCCTTTACAGTTATTTGTCTGACTTTTGCCTATTGACTATATAGAGATTTTAGTGTATTTTAGTTTATGTTAACAGACTAAAATATGACATAAAACATAAACTTATTGAGGCGATTTTGAAAACATTAGATGAAATTATTGATATGCACGCAAATGAAAATGGAAATATTATTAATCTTCCAGTAAGTTTTCGCTATAAAAAAATAACTTATAATAAATATGAAACAAAAGAATTTAATAATAGATTATATATTGTAGCAAAAGACCCAGTATTAAAACACAATAATAATATATATGGAAGTGGTTATTTTTTAGGCGATACAATTACTCCCATTGATTGCAAAAGTTGCGATTTATTATTTTCTTTACTTAAACTATATGAAAAAATCAGAGAAACAAAAAATGTAAAACCAAATAAGAAAAATGCTGAATATATTGCAAATTGGTGTAAAAAATACGGATTACCTTTTCAGGGGAGGTTAAGAGATATTAATAGAGAGGTAATTGACGATTTATACAAGAAAAATGAACTATTGGGTTTTTCAGTAGAAGATTTTATGTCAAACTTAAAAGCACTAAATAAGACTTTTTCTGCGTATCTATATGTTAAGGGTATAGATAAAGACCGTGAAAATATAAGTGGTTTAAGTTTTGAAGAATGCAAAGAATTTTTAAAATCTCAATTTGAAAGATTAGAGATGTTTAATCGATTTGATATTGAAAAATTGGAATTTATAACAGTAGCAAATAATCTTTTTCAAGCAGCCATGTATCAATTAATGCTATTAACAACAATAAAAAGAGATAAAGACGGTGCTTTTAAAGAAATAGCAATATGTAAATGTTGCAATATGCCTTTTATACAAAATAGAAGAAATCAAAAATATTGTAGTGATTGCTCACCACAGAAAGCATATAAAAGAAAAATATCTGTAAAAAAAAGAGGTTAAATAATGAACATTGTTATTTATGCAAGATTTTCAAGTCATTCCCAGACGGAACAGTCAATAGAAGGGCAATTAAAAGTATGTCATGAATATGCTGAACGCAACAATATGACTGTAATACATGAATATATTGACAGAGCAACAACAGGTACAAACGATAATAGACAACAATTTCAGCAAATGATAGAAGATAGCAAAAAGCATAATTTTGAGGTCGTTCTTGTTTATCAATTAGACCGTTTTGCAAGAAATCGTGAACAAAGTGCCATAAACAAAATGAAACTAAAAAGAAATGGTGTAAGAGTAATTTCTGCAAAAGAAAATATTTCAGATGATGCCTCGGGTGTTCTAATGGAGGCAGTTTTAGAGGGATTGGCAGAATATTATTCTGTCGAACTATCTCAAAAAATAAAAAGAGGTATGAATGTTAGTGTAGAAAAACGGCAAATTTTAGGCGGTAGATGTCCTTTAGGTTTTAAAATAGATAAAAATACTAAAAAATATGTTATTGATGAAGAAACTGCACCAATAGTAAAACAAATTTTTGAAATGTACGCAAATGATACAAATGTTGCTGATATTGTTAAATACCTTAATGCAAATAATTATACAACCAGTATAGGCGGTAATTTTAACAAAAATTCTTTAAATAAATTATTACAAAATGAAAAATATATAGGTTCATATATCTACAAAGGGGAAGTATTAGAAAAAAATATTTTTCCGCAAATAGTTCCTCTTGATATTTTTGAAATGGTACAAAGACGAATGGATAAAGCAAGAAAAGCACCTGCAACCGCAAAAGCCTATGAAGATTATATTCTAACTACTAAATTGTTTTGCGGACATTGTAAAAATATGATGGTTGGTGTATCAGGCACATCTAAAACGGGGAAAAAGCATTGTTATTATACTTGCAATGGTGTAAAAAGAAAAATTTGCAAAAAGAAAAGTGTACAAAAAGCATACATAGAAAATCTTGTTTTAACTGAATGCAGGAAAGTTTTAACAGATGAAAATATTGAACAAATAGCAAATAAGGTGATGTTTTTAATAGAACAGGAAAAAGACACAGAAAAAGTAAGGATATTAAGGCATAAATTAAAAAAGATAAATGTTGATAAACAAAATTTAATTAAATCATTAAAAGACGGTGCAAGTGATACAGTAAGAAGAATAATTTTTGAAGAAATAGAAAAATTGGATAATAACGCAAAAATCATTCAAAAAGATATTGATATTGAAACAATGCGTGCATTACCTATTGAGTATTCAGAAATCAAATTTTTCCTAACAAATATAAGAAATGGTAATATTGACGATATAAAATATCAAAAAGCCTTAATAGCCATTTTAATCAATAAAATATACCTATATGATGATAAAATGACTATTGTATTTAATACTCAAAACACTCCTGTTGAAATTTCTTCTGATTTGGTTTCCAAAGCAGAAAGTTCGTTTTTGACTGAAAATTCTCCACCATAAAAAGGACAATGACATTTGTTATTGTCCTTTTTATTTTGCAGTGTTAGGTGTTATTTATCAGGGATTTTGAGATAAAGTATCTCGAGTTTGACATATTAGTCGGAAGCGGACGCAAAAAAAATACATTTAATTCTCAGAAGTTTTTAGAAAGATATTTACTCCAAACAAAAATTCAAACAGCATTTAACTGCTGTTTAAAAGGTATTTATGAACATTCAAAAATTACATTCTTTCAATAAACCAATTTGACATTCCAAAATGATTAAAATTCCACTGTAGTTCAAAATAAAAATTAAACTCCAAAGAATTGTCGTCTTTGAAGTTATAAGAATATTTGTTTAATTGTGTTTTTCGATAACTTTCAAACGCATCCTGAATTTCTTTAGCAAACTTTTTTCTGAATTCCGGATATGGAATATCCAAAGATTCTTTCGTTAATTTATTTTTCAAAATCATCTTCAAACCCTCTAATATTATCAAGTTCAACGTTGTATTGTTTTCCGGTTTTATCAACGCAGGTTGCAAAATCGACTGTTTTATCAGCATATTTGTTTTTCCATAAGCAAATTAGTAAACCAATTTCTTGAGTTTTTAAGTTTAAAATCTTTGTACCATAAAGTTTGTAATCTTTTTCAACCATATTGTGCTCCTTTTTGTCATACACATTAATCGATTGTGTTTGGGAAAATCTCAAATGTATTTCAACAAATTTGTATCATTCAGACACATTTATTTTGTAAACACCGATTGAACAGCTCTTAAACGGCACTTGAATACTCCTTAAAAATCAACATCTTTTTCATGGTCAATAAAAAATGCATTCAAGAAATCAGCATCATTTCGCAGGTGCTTAACTATTGGCGCAAGATTATAGCATTCTTCAATCTCCGGTTGATTTGCAACGAAATAATCTATAACAATAGCAGTGTTATAAATATTTTCCGACCACTTGCTTAACTGTTTAAACTCTTTTAGAGTAATCTTTAATCCGACTTTTTCCATATACGACCTCCTTTAATGTATCGTATACATCACTCAAGAATGATAAAAAGTAAAGAGCAGACTGAAAAAATCTGCTCTTTGCTCGAATTTTCTATTAAAAGATTGATATCTTTACTTTACGACCTTCTGTACATCTGCTGTAATATCGTCGCCGCCAAATACCACAACACCTTTTGAGATAACCATATTGTACCCTTTAGCTCTTGCGGTTGTTGAAATTGTTTCAGTTATACTCTTATCTACTGCTTGTAATCTTGCTTGGTAGTCCTTGGCAATTGTTTCTTTTTTCTTGGCGAAATCAGCATTGTATTTTTTTAACAGTTTATCTTTGCCTTCTTGAGTCTTTTGTTTTTCAACATCCGCTTGAGCTGTCTTTAACCACTTTTCCAAATCTTGCATTTTGGTTTGTTGTTCCTTCTTTAATGCTTGAACCTGAGCGGATTTTGCGACAACTGCCGGAACATCGACTACTGCAATTTTTTGTTCTGCCATAACAACACCCGTTCCTAATATTAATGCTGTTAATACTAATGATAATGTCTTTTTCATAATTTTTCCCTCCTTAAACTTGCATAACCTAATAAATTTAGATTTTTTATTTTAGCTTTTCTTTTTGTATTAATAGGTGATGGGTTTTCACCGATTGTATTAATTACTTCCATTATATTCGAATTATCAATCAATTTTCCATTAATATCTGTAATCGTTGAAACACTGTCACTATTTACAATTCGGTTAATATAATCAGAAACTGTAGGAATTTCATACATTTCTTCATCAACTTTTTCTATTAAACCTTTTTTACGTTTAGAATTTTTCAAACTCAATTCTGCAGATTTAATAGCTTCGGATTCCATACTTGATAAGAAATCTGTTCCGTTAATTAATATGCCTTGATTATGTCTTACAACATACTTTGATCTGACCTTTATATTTTTGCTTGCATTTATTATCATTTTGAATGGATTTTTAGATGTATGAAGCTGGGCTGTTGCATAAAAATCAGGTTCAAGATTTTCATTATTTATAGAAACCCTCTTGTCTGCCGTCCTGAAGTTACCTCTTTTATTAACCTTGCCTTCAAAATCAATATCTTTTGATTTAGTTTTAAGATCGAGATTATCAACTTCAAGATTCCTGATAACAATACCCGCATCAGAAGATATTATGGCATCCTTAGCATTAAACTTAGTATAGTTCGGTTTTGAACCTGTAGTATTAATATTTGCGAGCTGCCCTGCTTCTACAGCAATTGTATTATCTTTAGGCAAATTCACATTTAACGAAGTACTTCTTGTACCTATTGAATCGTTCGCGGTTAAATCAATATCTTTTGCATAAATATTGTTATTATTTGTACCTGTACCGTTTTTGATATTTTCAGCAACGATTGAAAGATTATTTGTATATGTATTTGTATTACCTTTTATTACATCCACATTCAAATCGTTTGAAGTGTTTATATCAGCTTTATCAACAACGGCATTTATATTTCCGTCTAACTTCATTTCGTCAATATCAAGTGTCTTTGTTGTAATACCTAAATTACCTTTAATATTCGCATCGGATACTTTAACATCATTTAGTGCGGTAATATTAACATCTTTGTCAGAATTTATCTCTCCTGACACGGTTACATTATCCTTTGCAATGATATTAGCATCTTTTGCTACATCAAGTTTTCCGGTTATTTGAGTATTTTCAGAGATGTTGCTAAGATTACCGCCAATTGTACCATCTTTGATTTTTGTATCATGGAAAGTTGTAATAATTGCATCACCTGATACATCCAATTTATCTGTTACATTGAAATTACCTTTTGATGTACTGCCAAGATAATTATTCTCTCCTAAAATAGTCAATGTTTTTATATTTGTATCATTATCAGCATCCGAATACAAACGGCCTGAAATTGTCGTATTTTCTATGTTTATATCATTTTTAATCTCATCAGAAGAAACATCCTCACTATACCGTGCGATTACTGAGGTATCACCATTAATATTTGCATCTTTAAGAGTAACGTCACCGTATGAAAATACACTAACAAGATCGGATGACTTATCTGCATCATTATTGAGATAATCAACTACAGCACTGACTGTTCCGTGACTGTTAGCAGTTATACTTAAAGAGTCAGTAGCAATATTGCCGTTTACTTTTGCATCAACAGCATTAATAACAATCTTATCCGCCGTTGCATTGGTTAATTCAGCATTTCCTCCGGTTTTTACCGTTACAACATTGTCACCTGCTGTATTAGCAACAATATTCTTTGCTATTATATTACCTGTTTCTGAAGATATGATAATATTGTTAGAATTAATATCTTTTGCAACTATATTTGTATCTTTCGTGCTAATTCTTGTATTTGAAGACGAACCGCTATTAACATATAATGTATCACCTATACTTCTAATATACGCATTTTCTGAACCAAAGGCTCCAGCCATATATTCCAAACCCGGTTGAGCAGTTGTTTCAACTACTAAATCTTTACTATAATCACCAATCTTTCCGAAAGATTTGATATCAATCTGAGCAGCTCTGATATTTGGAGTTGTTTGCTCTACATTTTCAATACTTTTTGTATTGACTTCTACTTCTTCTGTCGTAATTATTTCTTTATCATCTTTATCGCCTTTTATTGTAGTTTTTGAAATGGTATCTTTTATTTCCTTGTCGTCAACAGCGTTTGTAATATCACCTACAGAAACTATTTTTACCTTGTTTAATGAATTAGCAGTATTACTTGCATAAGTTACAGTTTCGTTGTTGCTCACAATATTATTTGTTACATCAATTCTTCTTATCTTTAAGTGTCCGATATTATCTATATAAACATCACTGCCTGCTTTTGTATAGATAGAAACCTCGCCGTTTGTACCAAAAAACAGGCCTTTATTATCAGCTTCTTGTCCGACGTTACCTACAGCATTTATTGTAATATTGTCACCTAAAATAATACCGTCACTGTTATCAGCCTTGAGAACAGCACCTTCACTCGATAATGTAACATTTTGTGTTGCAAATATTCTGCCGACATTCATATTCTTACGACCGTCAAGATAATCTTCAATTTCCGTTCCTTCATTTGTAGTCGGTAAATCCTTGGATAATAAAGTAATATTGATATCAGAAACTGCATCCGCAACGCCACTGACATTAACCGGATCATTATATCCTGCAACAGCATTAATTACACCATCTGTATCAACTGTTATATTTTCAATATTACCTGCTATTGTAGCAAGATTGATATCTTTTTTAGAAGATATATTATAAACTCTCCTGTTATTTGCAGCAACTGCCGTACCATCCAAGTACACAGGAACATCTTCTTCTGCGGTTTCATCATATTTATATGTAAACTCTTTGCCTAATTTATCCGTAGTAATTTTTGATGCTATAATACCGAATTTTGAGTTCAAGTTTACACTGCCATCATTAGAGGTGACTCTATCTATATACATTTTTGACTTTGAATCTATATATACATCGTCTTTTGCAACAACATTGTATACGGCGGAATTTGCGAATTTTAACGCATTATCGGCGGCACCTATTGCTCCGTTAAGAGCATTCAAAACAATATTACCTGCGTGAATATTGCTGGTACTATATGTTCCGGTTTCACCTGCCAATATAGAACCGTTTTTAGATATTAATGATACTTTACCGCTTTTTGATACTATATATTTTGCGACAATATCACCACTGTTTTCTATATAAATATCATCTTTTGCTCTTGCAATCCAGTTATTGGCAACAATATTTGAACTGCCGCCTTCAGCCAATTCAGCAGGATTTAAATTTATTCTGTCTGCACTCAATTCAAGATTATTAGCACCCGTGATACCCATCAGGTGTTTACCTTTCATATCAAGACTTCCGGAATCCGAACCAAGATAAACATTACCGTTGTTTGAAAAGATACTCATATCACTGACATCCGTTTTAGGATAATTCAAATAGATATCTTTACCCTTTGCACTCAACGAACTGCCGTTTCCATATATAGCAACTTGAATAGGTTTAACTGTTTTGAGTGCTGAATCATATTCACCAATTTTACCGTCTATTAAATTTGTATCAAGATAAACATGTCTGCCTGACAATAAATTACTCATACTGTTAGATATTATATTTCCGTCAGATTTAATATCAATAGTTCCGGGAATAGCACTGATACTGCTATTCAATATAACATCACCTTTGGATTTTACATTGATTTCCGGACTGTCATAGCCAACAAAATTAACTGCAATAGGATTGTTAGCCACACCATATTCCGGAGCGGTAACATATGAACAGTCTACATACTTTTTACCGTCAAAAAGTTCGACAATCCAAGAGCGCTTAACATAAACACGTTGAGTAATTTCTTTTCCACTATTTTTTACGTAATATGCATCGTTACCCGGAGTATATGTTGTTGAATATAACTTGGCACCATTCGCTAAGGTTGTTGTAGCGTTTTGACTTCCCCAATAACCGTTACCACCCGTTTGATTTTTTGCTTCGGCAACCATAACACCATCATCACCAACCTTAATAGTATATGTACCCGCAAATTCTTCCAAGAATGACTGCGGGATTGCAGACAATTGTGTTAAAAACTCAAAATCTAAATATTCCGGTTTACTGCCTGCCGTACCGACTATAAAGTCATTAATAGTTAGTACGCCTCTTGTTTCGGCATCAGCATTCAGATTACTTGTAACAAGATTGTGAACCGAATTATTGACAACATTTATATGACCAAAACCGTTCATAAGTTCGATTTTAGCGCCTCCGTCAGTATTTGTATTTATAATATTCCCTGTCAAGGTTACATTTCCGCCGACAGTATTTGCTTTAAAAAGAATAACATCACCTGCGATATTATCACCTGTCGCATTTGGATCATCTGGTTTAAAATACGCTTTTATGCCTTTTAATAATTCCAAGTTATTTTTTTCATCAAAAAGTTTCAAATAATAATGATCTTTGGCAGTTGAACTTTTGGTTAACAGCTCTTCAGTTCCACCTATAACCTGATAATAATTATCTCCGACTTTTTTAATAGTAAATTCAGGAATTGTAACCTCTTTAATTTCTGTTCCGCTTTTTATTACACCGTTTACATCAATAACTAAGGATGATATTGAGATATCTCCTCCGGCAACAATACCATTTCCGGTAACTTGCAGAACATCCTTTGAATAAGGTTTTTCAAATCCGCCGTTTGGAACACTTATATTTAAATTTCCTGCTGTTAAACCGGCATTTACGACTACATCACCTGTAGAATTCATTATATCGACATTGCCGAGCGGATTTTCAACATCACCTTTAAATAACATATCACCGGCATTACTTTCAAAGTCAATTGTCGGATCTGTAGCATCAACAGTATTAACTATACTAATTACTGAAGGTTGATCGTTCGGCGCAGCATAATGGATTGTACCGTCAATTGTAGCATTGTTTGCGGTAACTCCGCCTTTTAAATTTGAATTTATAATCAATTTGTTAAATACAATATTACTTACACTATCATTTATAATATTGATTGATGCGTTCTCACCCGGAGCATAAATATAACCGTTACCTGAAACATGGGTAGTGTTGGCAGAATCTCCGTTAAAGGTTATTTTACCGGAACGAATAACTACATCGCCAACATCAATTGCATATACCTTAATAGGTTCACCTGTTGTTATTTTTGCATTCAATTCTGCAATTTTTGCATCTAATTTTGCAATATCAATATTTTTTTGAGCTTCTTTTGCTTGCAAGTCATTATTTGCATCTGTTATTTTTTGCCCATTTTCATCAATTGCAGCTTGACAATCTGCTATTTCACCGTTATTTTGAAGAATCTCTCTATTCCAACCATCTATCTTCGCCTCAAGTTCTTGTATATTATCACTAAGTTGTGCACTCTTTTCAGTATAATGGCTGTTCCAGTTAGTTTTAGCAGTGATATAATCGCTATATTTTTCAGCTTGATGTTCAGAATCAGCAGCATGATATGCCTTTATTGTGTTAATCATTTCATTAATGTACTCATCACCTAATGAACCGTATGCATTTTCATACTCTTGAATATCGCTTGCACTACCATCTAACTTGGATAAATTATTATTTGCCATAGTCAAGTTTGTCAGTAAAGTACTCTCTGTTTCCTTATCGGTGTCAGCATCGCTTATCTTGTTATTTAGAATTGCATTGTCATTTTCTAAAGCTGTTTTTCTTTCTGTATTACTTGTTACTATATCGCTGTAATTACCTATTTCTTCGTTAGTTTCACGTTGATAATCTTCAAATGCTTTTTCTACACTTACTTTACTTTTTTCATAAGCTTGAACATCTTCTTGCATATCAGATGTTTTAACAGTACCTATTTCTTTTTGGTTTGCATAAATACCATAAGTACCATTTTCAACAACATTACCATCTTTATCAACTTGGTCACCATTTCTGTTTATATGAAGTGATTTATTATATCCTAAACCGCTTTTTAAAATACCGTTTAGAACAATTCCGCCTGAAACAGTATTTTCAGTATTTTTATTTCCTTTACCTGTGTATGGAATACACCATAATTGATATGCTTTAGAATCTCTGTCTGCTTTGATTTCCGAAGCTGTATTTTGGGCAGTAATATTTATTGCATCAAACGCAGTAATAACTGCATTATCCGCAGTTTCCTTACCATCACCGTTACCGTTTATATTTACATTAGCTTTTGAATCTTGACTCTTTGCATTTGCTTCATCATTCAAAGCACTGACAAGACCTCGGGTTCTTGTATAAATAGAAGATACTAATTTTTTATTACTTACTGCAGAGATATTTGTATCTCTGCCGCTTGTGGAATGAGCACCTTTTTCAAATGTTACGGCTGCAGCAATTTGAGATGCAATTGCACTGGCTTCACCCCCGGCTCCGGCAACACCGCCGTATGATTCGACATTAGATTTGGTATAAATATCCACATCATTTCTTGCAGCATAAGTTATATGATCATCTTTTGTTGTAATCTTTTTATTTGAAACATTCACATCAGCAGTAGCTTTCAGATTAACTATAGAATCCATATCCGCACCTGCAATACCGCCATGAGAATATAAATCAGCTTTTTCATCAATATTTGCAATATTATAAGCACTAATGTCAATAGCACCCTCGCCATAGTCACCCATTGCACTTATTCTGTCACCGCCTAATTTTGTTTCTGTTGTCAATTTAACATCATCTTTAATATATCCGCCTGAACCTGTTGTAAGACCGCCGGAACCTCCATAAATATCATATCCGTTTGCGCCTGACTTTTTAACTTCATTTGATGCTTTTAGAGTAATTAAAGTATCAGAATTGATATTTGCTAATGACTCATTTTTAACTGTTGAATCAATTTTATTTTCAATATATGGTATAGCAAATGCTGCAGCACCAAATGCAGTAGACTCATTGTACCCGACATATTCACTTATTGTTTCTGTTAAAGATTCATAATTACCTGTGTTTATATCATAGTTCTTACCAATAAAACTATTGTTATTAGAGGTTATATTTGTATACACCCCGGAACCTGCCATACCAAAACAAGCACCTGCACCGGCTATTGTCTTTGCTTTAGCATAATTATCTGCAGTGGATGAAAAATCAACTTCTTTTGCACTTATAGTTTTTGCTGCATCTGCATCAGCAATTTTTACTCCTGAAGTTTGATTAATAATCGCTCTGGTATTAGTACCGCCTGCACTTATGCCAGAACCATATGCTCTGCCGCTCGAATCAGCATAAGCATTATTTTTTGCCTTTGATAAAATTTCTAATTTGCCGCCATTAGCAGTTGCCGAGAAATTTTTGGCAATATTAACAGTTGTATCTTTTCCGGTAGTTGCAAAAGATTCCGCACCGGTACCACCACCTACCAAAGAACCTGTTGCTGCCCAAGCGTCAGAATATGCGTTTTCATCCGTATCGGTTTTAATTGTTATATCACCGCTTGTTGAATTTAAACTGACATCTTCACCTATATCTATTTTTGTATTACCTTCACTTGTAGCATGTGCAATAGATGCACCAACTCCGACCCCGCCATAAGCATGCGCACGAGCCACAGCTTTTAGTTCATCTTTAGGTGATTTCGAAATTGCAGATATTAATATATCTTTAAGTGCATTTATTGTTGATTTTTTGTTAATATAAGCATTTGTAGTTTTATTAGAATTTATATGAGCGGAACTTCCTGAACCGCCAACTATACCACCTGTAGCTGCAAGCGTTTCAACATGCTGTTTATCTGTTGATTCTGCCTTTAGCGTAAGAGAATTAACATCTATATTAGCATCATTCTGAATAAATGCATTTGTTGTAGTTTCATTATCTGATACTGCAATAGATACACCAACACCGACAGCACCAACAGCAACTCCGTTAGTTGCAAGTTTTACATTATCACTGTTCTTAGCATTTACCGTTAAATTTCTCGCATTGATTTTCACATTTGAATCAATAAATGCTGATGTTGTACCTGTTCTATCCGTATCGACTTCCGTCACGCCAGAATGTGCTGATTTTGTATACAAACTGTCAGTATCTTTTTTAGGCTGCAATTTTTGTGCCTTAGAATCTGTAATCTCGATAGGAATATATTCATAATTAGGATTGGCCTCTGCTTTTGCTTTTTCTTCTTTATTTCTTGCTTCTATATCTTTTGCATTTTGGTACGCCATGCCTACTTTTGAACCTTTTGCATCCTTATTATCCGCGAGTCCGCTCAATGCTTTATTGTAATATTCATTATAATGAGCATTAGCACCTTGTGTCTTTTCAGTACTTGTATTCAATACTTCCTGTGCTTGTTCTTCACCCTTTTGAAAATTTTCTTTATCTTCATTAGCAGAGAAATTATTATAAGATGCATTCTCTACTTTTTTACCGATAGATGAATACAATACTGCGCCTGATAAAGCACCTAAGCCGCCTGCAACGACATAAGCAACATTATTCAAAGTTTCTTGACTATCGGCAACAACAGCTATATCAACCTGATTTCCTATTATTTCAGAATCCGGTTTTACACATGCAACTACTGTGTTTTTAATAACATTATAGTCAACGGATGCACCCAAACCGCCTGCACCACCAGCTATTGCACCTGTACCGTCATATATTTTTGTTATATCTTTTGCTTTTACATCTAATTTGCCCCAATCAGCAAGATAGATATGATTATTTTTGCCGACATAAGCATTAACGGTATCTTCTACACTGTTGTACATAACAGTACCTGCACCGCCAAAGTACAAACCTCCCGCACCGGCAATTGCGAGCATAGAGCCTGCAGTATCAGCGTTACCCAAATTATTTTCAGATTGAGCATTTACGGTAAGATCTTTTGAATAAATCGTAGAGTTTTTGCCTGTGTATGCTTCAACCGTATTTTTTACTTTATTAACAGCAACAGTAGCACCAACACCGCCGCCTGCAATACCGAATGCAATAGCACCGATATCTTCAGTTAAATCTATTGTATTTTTTGCTTCTAAACTAACTTTACTTGTATTATCACCCTCTGCACCTATTTTTGTTCCGTCAGTAACATAGGCTTTGACAGTTGTTTCTATGACATTAGCCAAAGCTGTTCCTGCACCGGCAACAGTTCCGCCGCCTGCGAAACCTGCAACAACGATACGGTCAAATGTTTGTTCGCCGATTGCTTTTACATCTATATTATCTACTTTTACATTGTTACCACCAATATATGCAAGGATTGTACTTGTAACCTCATTTACTTCTACGGTTGCTCCAATTCCTGCAGTGCCGCCACCTGCTAACACACCTGAATATGAATCTTTAAAGGTTACTTTATCTTTAGCGTTAACTGTTGCCTTATTACCTGTCAAATTACCTGTAGCATATGCAATAACTTCATTATTAATATAATTTACATTTTCTACGCCTGCACCGCCGACAGTTCCGCCGCCAGCTCCTGATACAGTTGAAAATTTGTATATGTTATCTGTTTTAGCGTCTGTCTTTAATTCTTTAAATGTAGCAGTAGCATTATCAAGATACGCAGATGCTCTGTATCTGATAATATCATTAACCGCAGAAAG
>CADCNZ010000009.1 GCA_902802935.1 uncultured bacterium
CTCGTTGGTTAAATAATAATCGTGAGATAAAAAATGCCATACCTGAAACAATAATTCTTAAAAAACCCGGAGCAGAACTTGCTATAGATCCTAAAACCGGCAAACCGTTAATTGCGGAAGATGCTCTTATGCCATATGAATTTTTGGATGAAATAATATGGCGTATCGAAAATAAAAATGAATCATATAACGATTTACTTATGACCGAATTTATTTATGAAAAAAGCCATGATGTAACAAGTGAAGAAAAAAAACAATGGCTGGATAAATTTTACCGCCGCATGTCAAAAGCGCTGTATAAATGGTCAATTTTACCGCCATCAGTAATTGTTGAAGCCAGATCAATAAACAAATCTGACTATAGACAACCAATCACATCTTGTAGAATAAACTATAAAGGCAATAGCGCGGATTATATCAAAAAACATCTAATTGAAACTTAGCGAAGAATTCAAATGTTTAATCTGACGTTTCATATTATCTGCTTTCATTGGTAGATTTTCACGTTCATATATTTCCATAGCAATTTTATAATTTTCTTCAGCTTGTTTTTTATATTCCGGATTATCGTAACCGGACATTAATTGATATGTTTGAGCTAAAAGAACATATGCCTCAGGTTTTTCAGGTTTTATTTGTATTGCTCTTTCAAAACACTCTTTTGAATCCAATATATGACCTTCCATTTGATTTTTGTATCCTTCTAAAATTGACATAGGATATGCAAACAAATTTTGACTGTCAAAAATTTTTAACTCAAGTAAAAATGAGGTTTCAAGTAAATCTCGCTGCTCATACATATCTGTAAACCTAAAATGAGATATAAAATACTTAGGAAAAACTGAATCAATTCGCTTCATTATTTCAGCTTCTTTTGCAGCTTCGCCTGCTAAACCATATATATTAGCTTCTTTTAAAAGTTTTATAGGATTATCTTTATCTATAACATCAATAATGCCGAGAAGTTTAAGAGCTTTTGCCAAAGAGTCTTCTGCAATATTTTGCGCCGTTTCATTAAACAAAAATTGTATAGTTCTGTACTTATTCATATCAAATAACGCAAGTACATAATCTTTTGCAACATCCAAAGCTCCGGAATACACAAGCGATAAAAATCTGATACGTTTTATTTCAAAATTATCAGGATAAAATTCTAATAATTTATCAGCATCCGAAATTGTTTGTGAATAATTAGATATCTCAAAGTTTAATAAAAGACGCTCATAGTAGGCTTCTTCTTTATGAACACAATGAGTTATAATGTACGTAAAATCAGAATATGCAGCATCCAACATTAAAAGTTTATGACACAATCTGCCTCTTTTTAAAAAAGTTTCAGCAGGTTTAAACTCTTCTTTAACCAAACGGTTAAGAGTTTCAAGAGCTAATTCATAATTTTTGTCACTTATTAGCTTATCTACCGATTTTAATGCTATTAACGATTTTATATTTTCTAACATATACAAATATTTATCATATTTATTTTATTAATTCGACTGCTCTCTTGGGCTAAATAACTTTTAATGCCTGTTTAATTTCTCTTATTGTAGAAACTAAGTCTTTATCCGTATTCAATTCTTTTTTTACCTTGTCATATGCAAACAAAATTGTAGTATGTTTTTTACCATAATATTCAGCTATACTCGTAAAACTTGCATTTGTCAACTCTCTTGTAACATATATTGCAGCATGTCTTGCAACAGAAATTTTTTGTGCTCTTGCAGAGCTTTTTAAATCATTTAACGTTACATTATAATAATTTGCCGTTACGCTTGCAATTTTATCAAAGCTTATATAATCATCACATTCCGGACATTTGAGAATCTTTTTAGCCAATTCTAAACTAAAATCAACTTTATTTATTTCAGCATATGCACAAACTTTTGTAAATGCGCCCTCAAGCTCCCTTACGTTATCACTATAATGTTTTGCAATATACATAAGTGCCTCTTTTTCACAATTTATATCGTTATCATCTGCTAATTTTGATAATATTTCAAACCTTGTACTCAACTCCGGAGGCAGAAGCTCAACCATAAGCCCCATTTCAAACCTTGAACACAATGCTTTTGACAATGATGGTAATTCTTTGGGTTGACGATCGCACGTTATTACAATTTGTTTCCCTTTGTTATATAAAGTATCAAAAGTGTGCTGCATTCTTTGCATTGATTTTTCTTTTGATTCTATAAATTGAATATCATCAATCAGAATAATATCTATATTTGTATATTTTTTATAAAACTTTGACATGTTCTCCACAGAATTATTAGTTTTTCTGCTATTAGAGATAAAATCATTAATATAATCGTCAGTTTTGACATATTTAACTTTTAACTTAGGGTTATTAAATATAGTATAGTGCCCTATTGCTTGCATTAAATGTGTTTTTCCCAATCCGGAACCACCATAAATAAATAACGGATTATATTTCCCTGCAGGTTTTTGAGCAACTGATAAAGCAGCATCGTGTGCAAATTTGTTATTATCTCCTACAATAAAATTTTCAAATTTATACTTCAAATTCAAATTAGAAGATGACTGCATATAGCTCAAATTCTCCATTGCCATCTCTTTTTGTTGAATAAGAGCCTCTTTTTTTATAATTTTATCTGTTTGTTTTTTTATTTTTTTTGCAGTTGCTTCGTCATAAATAATATTAAATCTTGAGTTTTTATTATCAGAAATTTTATTAAGAATGCTATTCATTTGATCAATATGATTTTTTTTAAGCCAATCTCTAGCCATAGCCTGACCTGTTACAACAGTAAGAACACCATTGTCATATCCTGAAACTTCTAACGAATACAACCAAGGATGTACACTTTCAGGTAAAACTCCTATTAATTCTTCTTTTACATTCTCCCAAAAACGCTTTAATTCAATATTTTCCATTTCGCACTTGTGATAGTTATATTAATAAATAAAAAAGGCGACACCCGGATTCGAACCGGGGATAAAAGCTTTGCAGGCTTCTGCCTTACCACTTGGCCATGTCGCCGTACGAGTATAATAGAATAAAAAAACTTTAAATGCAAGGCGGTCATTTGTATGACCGCCTTGGTAATTTTTATTAAACCTTACGTTTACGAGCAGCTTCAGATTTGCGTTTTCTCTTTACGCTCGGTTTTTCATATCTTTCACGTTTTTTAACTTCTGATAAGATACCTGCTTTTTGAATTTTCTTTTTGAATCTTCTTAAAGCGCTTTCGATACTTTCGTTTTCGCCGACTTTAACTTCTGCCATTTATATTTTCACCACCTTTATAGCAAATTTGTGTACTAAATGATAATAAAACAAACAGTAATAAATGTAAAGGGGTAAAGGGGTAAAGGACTAAAGGACTAAAGGGGCAAAATTTATCAATTATTCTTTATAAACGAGCCTATACCTGCTAGTGCCAATGCTCCGACTACACCAGCGGCAATACCATTTATCCATTTGTTATGAACGAATTTTATATTTTTTAGCCCTTCTGCTAATTCTTCTTTTGCGGTATTTTTGATTGATTTCATTTCATTAAAAATTGTTTTTAATTTTTCTACATTTTTCAATTCTTCTTCTGTCATTTCAGGAGAGATTTCTTTAACTTGTTTAAGCGTAGTTTTATATTCTTCTGCTTTTGCGCCTATGCGAGAAGCATAATCTTTTATTTTTTCCCATACAGCTTTATTTTCTGTATCTTTGGCAATTTTTTTATCAAAAAAATCCGGTTTTTGTGCAAAAACTTTTTCCAAATCATCAGCGGTAATCTTTGTCGGAATACCAATTTGATATTTTAAAGCCAATTTTACACCTGAATAAGCACCGCCTACACCACCTAATACAAATCCTGCCCCTGCATAACTTCTTCTTTTTTCATTTACCGGATTTACCGCTAATTCATCTGCCATAACACAAAACTCCTATATTTTACACATTACACAATTTTGCTAACTAACCTAATATTATAAAGATTTAGAACCTCCAAAAGTTGCTAATGCTTATAATTTTTTGTTACAAAACTTAACAAGCAGACACAATTTTATTATGCCTGCTTGTTTGTAAAATATAGTAGTTATTTTTATTATACTGCGTCATTTTTTGGTGCAATAACTTTTCCAAGAAGTCCGCCGATTACAGCACCGGCTGCAATTGCGCCGATAACCCATTTACCGGCATTCTTGCCTAATTTACCTTCCAAATCTTTGCTAAATTTGTCTATGAAACCTTTTGTTTTTGATTCCACTTCTCTTGCAGCATATTCAGCTTTATTTTTAGCATTTAAATCTTTACTTACGATTTCTTGAATTTGTGCATCAGTTAACGGTGTAATCTCAGCTTTTGCTTTTTCTACAGCTGCTGTTGCTGCCTCAAGTGCTTCTTTTTCTGCTTTTGTTGCTTCATTTACTACAGCTTCAGAAGGAGCTTCAAAATTTGATAGCTTTATAGATGCGTCCTTTTTAGCAGTGAAACCTGTTTGATGTTCTAACGCTGTACTGTAATCAAAAACTTTTGGTGCTGCTTCTTTTACTTCCGGTACAATTTCTTTACCGGCTTTATCATACATTTTACCATCTTTTATATGGAAGCCTTCCGCCTTGAGTTGTTTTTTCATTCCTGCTTCATAAGCTCTTAACTTAGTAAGCTTTTCTTGTGAAGTCCTTACTGCTTGACCAACCTCAAGCATTTCTTTTTGTCTTTCAGAAAGCTTTGCAATAGCTTCATCTATTGTCATATCATTTTTTGCTAATTTTTCGAGAAGAGCTTTATCTTTTGCGGACAATTTTTCACCTGTAACTTTTTCTATCTCTTTTTGAACATTTTGCATATAAGATTCAACAGAGCTTTGTATTACATTTTCTAAAGGTTCGCCCTGACCTACTTTTTTGATAGCATCAAGTATCATATCAAGAGTAAACGGTTCATTTACTTTTTTAGGATCAATTGTTTTGATTATTTCTTCATATCTGCTTTTTAATCCTGTTAAATTGTTTACCAGTAATCTGTCTTTTTGCGCAGCTCTACCGATTATATTGGATGCTTCTTGAGGGTTTGATTCATATAATTTTCTAACATTTAAACCATCTTTTCTGTTTTGGAATCCTAACATTTCGTCAAGTTTTGAATATGCAGAATCCAATACAGATTGTTCGCTTGCAATGTCAGCTTTTACTTTAGTATAATTGTTAATTTTTTTGGTTATGCCGGGAACTTCTTTCGGTATATCTCCGTTCCTCAGCTGTGCTTGTTTATTATGTTCTATTATATTTTTTACAGCATCGGCAACTGTATTTTTATCAGCTTTTAATGCTTCTCCGGTTGAAGAATAATTAAACTTTTTAGCAACTTTCCTTGCAATTTCTTCTGTCTTGTTTTCTAATTCTCTAATTACTTTTTCTTGTTCAGCCAGCTCTGCTTTTGATGCACCATTTGCTTTTAATTCTTCATACTTTGCAGATGCGCTAACTAAATCATTAATATGTTGTCCTATAGCATCATTAATTGCTAAATGACTTACTGTAGGAGTTTTAGCATTTAATACAGCAGCCATTTTCTCATCCAACGCAGTTTGTGCAGCTTTTTGCTGTTCGACAAGAGTTTTATATGCACTATCATTTATCAATTCACCGTTTTGAGCTTGAGCTCTTACAGTAGCTTCATGTAAATCCCACTGATTTTCTGCGGCTTCACTTGCTTTTCTTACTTCACCAAGCGCCGTTAAAAACTCTTTTTGTTCACCGGTTGCAGCACCTAATCTTGATTGAAACTGATCATTTGATTCTTTCAAGATATCAGCATAAGATCCGTATTTCGGTTGTGCATAGCGATGTACACCATAACCGGCAGCTGCACCTCCAACAATCAATCCTGGCACTACATAAGGCGTTGCACTTCTCTTCTTTTGAGTTTGAATCGGTTGAATTGATAATTCGTCTGTCATAACTTTTCTCCTATATTTTACAAAAATTTCTTTTAGTGATTCATTCTTGTTTCTCCTACGGAGAAACAAGAAAAGGGATATCCCTTTTGATTTTTTTATTTTCCTTTACTTACTTACGTTTAAATTAATATAATCCGCTTACATCAATTTTCACCTTATATATATAAACGTACAAACATAATAAAAATTGCTTTAATTATTATTAATTTTTCGGCTTGTTGAGCAATCAATCTCCAAAAACTATTATATTTACTACATCACAGGATTTAAAGTTTTCTTTACAAAAGTTTACAAATGTATTATTTTAAAAACTCAACATTGCTAATGTAGAAAAGTAATACGACAAAATTTCCTGTTATGCTCTTAACTGTTTAGCCGCCATTTCCCCTCTTTACTTTTGAGCCTATTTGTCTTACAATATCTTAGTTTAGAGGACTTTAAGAGGAGATTATAATATGAACAGAGTTTTATTATGTATAATGGACGGATGGGGAATTTCCAGTGGTAAATGTGAGTATGATGCAACACGTTTATCCAATCCGGTTAACATCCCTGAACTTATCAAGGATTTTCCATCAACGCAAATACATGCTGACGGAGAATATGTAGGTCTTCCTGCAGGACAAATGGGAAACAGTGAAGTCGGACATTTGAACCTAGGCGCGGGACGAATAGTTTATCAAGATTTATCAAAGATTAATAATGCAATAAAAGACGGCTCTTTTTTCAAGAATGAAAAGTTTTTGGAAGCAATTGAACATGCCAAGAAAAATAATTCATCCCTTCACATATACGGTCTTGTTTCGACAGGCGGAGTTCATTCATCTTTAGATCATTTATTAGCACTAATAAAGCTTGCTTCTGATGAAGGTCTTAGAAAAGTATATATTCATGCTTTTTTAGACGGGCGTGATACTCCTCCGTCAAGTGCTTGCACTTACTTACAAACTGTTGAAGACGAACTAAAAAAATATAACCTTCCACCTATCGCATCAGTTGTTGGTCGTTATTATATAATGGATAGAGATAACCGTTGGGATAGAGTTGAAAAAGGCTACAATTGTTTATTGTTTGGTGAAGGCAACCATGCTGCTTCCGCTGTTGAAGGTGTTAAAGCGTCATATGCAGATGGAGTAACAGACGAATTTGTACTTCCTACGGCTATTGGCGGAGAAGAAAGCAGAATCCACGATAATGATGCTATTATATTCTTTAATTATCGTCCGGACAGAGCAAGGGAGATTTCCAAAGCTATTAACTTCACAGACTTTGATGGATTTGCAAGAAAGAAAGTTTTAAATAATATATACTACTGCACAATGACTAGCTATGATGCATCTTTTACATTTCCGGTAGCATTTCCTAAAACTAAACCGGTTAACATATTAGGTGATGTTTTAGAAGCAAACGGAATTAATCAATTCAGAACTGCTGAGACAGAAAAATATGCTCACGTTACGTTTTTCTTTAATGGAGGAATCGATGAGCCGCAGCCTCACGAAACTCGTAAGCTTGTAGCATCTCCTAAAGTTCCGACTTATGACATGCAGCCTGAAATGAGCGCTCCTGAAGTTTGCGAGAATGTACTTTCTGCAATAGAGAATAAAGATTACGGATTCATACTGGTCAATTTTGCAAATCCTGATATGGTCGGTCATACAGGAGTTCTTGAAGCTGCAGAAAAAGCTTGTAAGACAGTAGATAATTGCGTAGGTAAAATTGCTGAAAAATGTAAAGAATACGGCGTTACAATGCTTCTAACCGCAGACCACGGCAACGCTGAAGTTATGTTCAATGAAGAAACCGGTAAGCCGCACACCGCACACACAACGAACATAGTTCCTTTTGTTGTAATCAATGCACCTTATGATGTTGAGCTAAGAAACGACGGAGCTTTATGCGATGTCGCTCCTACTGTACTCCAAATTATGGGCATAGAACAGCCAAAAGAAATGACCGGAAAAAGCATGTTAAAAATACCTGCTTTAAGATAATTAAGATGTCCGATTAAAACTTAACATATTTTATTAATACAAGAGGATAAACGTACCACACCAACCCTCTTACCAGTAGGAGGGAGAAGGAAATAAATGGAACAAGAAACAAAAGCACTAAACATTGATATTTCGTTAAAGAAAAATAACGTAGATGAATTTTTCTATAACTTGTCTGAAAACCCTAACGGTTTCAAAAACAAGGATTTTAGATACACCTTAAGTTTAATATATCAGCTTGTCGAGGATGAATTTGAAGGAATTTTTATTTCACCTAATTCTCCGGTTAGAAATACTGATTTTTACTTAATCAATGAAGGAACAACAACAAATCCTAAATTAAGCTTTTTTGTTACACCAACTAATAATTTTCAATTTTATCTAAAATCTAAAGGGTCAATGTTTAGATTTACCTCTAAAGAAGTCGAAGGTAAGATTGGATATGTAATGCCTTTAGATTTGGTACTTGATTACTTCGGAGGTTTTGGAGAAATCGTTGATTTTTCATCGCTTACTCCAACTTTTGCATATTTTAACAAGCTTACCCACTTTGTAATGAAGCTGATTGAAAAACTTTATTTTATTCCTTCTGTGCATAGACATGATGCAGTGTCAGGAAGTATGTTCCGAATTGTATATGAACCAATAATATCAAACAAAGAATCTGCAAAAATTATCAATGAGCTGGAAAATAATATTCCTAATAACTTATTCGTTAAAGGCGAACAACCGAAACACTTTGTTGAAAGATTTATAAGAGAATATTTAAACTATTTGGTTTATAAATTTTTAGGAATAAAGGCATACCGATTTAAAGATATAAAGTCGGGACATTATATGATAAAGGATTTAGAGCAACGAAGCTTACTGAAAGGTAAAGATGTTGCAGAAAATATTGCACAATGGTTTGATGAACTTTACCTCGGCAAATATGATTTAATTCCATTCTTTAAAATAAATAAAGTCAATGATGATTTGTTTGAATTAAAAATCCATATCAAAAACAGAAAAACTAACGAAACAGTAATTCTTGATGATTTATATCATAATGATAAGATTTGGGGCGTTGACACTCAAGATATTTCTAAAATAATGGAAAAACAGCTTAATTATGCAGTAAGATATATGCCTGAATTGGAGACATTATTTGAAGATGAAGATAAACTTGCTTTGTCATTAAATTTAAATGAAGTTTACAAAATTATTGCACAAACTGCTTATTATTTACAAAAAGCGCAAATTGAAGTCATATTACCTGAAGAACTTACAAATATTATAGTTCCGAGAGCATCTATTAATGCAAGAGTGAAGGCAGCTCGTTCAGATGATTTAATGACAATTTTTAACACTGTTTCATCTAATTCAATTTCATTAGACGATATTTTAGAATTTTCTTATGAAGTATCATTAGGCGATGAAAAAATTTCTTTGGAAGAATTTAATAAGCTTGTAGATAATAGCAACGGATTAATACAATATAAAGGGAAATACATCCTTATTGACAAAGAAGAAGGTCAAAAACTTGTTGAACAAATAAAAAATGCTAATCACAAAAAAATGACAAGGTTGGAGCTAATCCATGCATCCATGTCCGGTCAGCTTCAGAATTACGAATTTAACTATGACGAAGCTTATGCAAACGTTATAAAAGATTTTGCAAAGCCCGTGGAAGTAACACAACCAAAAGAGCTTAACGGGGATTTAAGAGCTTATCAAAAAACAGGGCTTAAATGGTTGTGGACAAATGTAGCAAAAGGGTTTGGCTGTTGTATGGCCGACGATATGGGACTGGGTAAAACAATACAGGTTATTGCACTAATTCTTAAGTTAAAAGAGGAAAACAAGCTGAAAAATCCTGTTCTTGTAGTTTGTCCTACAACTCTTATGGGGAACTGGATGAAAGAATTACAAATGTTTGCTCCCTCGCTTACTGTTTCTACATACCATGGGCTTGACAGGAAACTTAATTTAAAATGTGATGTGATACTTACAACATACGCTATTATGCGAATAGATGTAGAAGAAATGAAAAAGAACACTTGGGGCATGGTTGTTGTTGATGAAGCTCAAAATATCAAAAATCCTGATACCGCTCAAACAGTTGCTATAAAAACAATGAAATCTGATATTAAAATTGCAATGACAGGTACTCCTGTAGAAAACAGATTAACGGAATTATGGAGCATATTCGATTTTATAAACAAAGGTTATTTGGGTTCACTAAAAGATTTTCAAAAGAGCTACGCAGTACCAATTGAAAAATTTAAAGAACATTCAAGAGCTTCAAAATTAAAGCTTTCCGTATCTCCGTTTGTTTTAAGAAGGTTGAAAACAGACAAATCTGTTATCTCTGACTTACCTGAAAAAATGGTAATAAATGATTATTGTTATCTGGCTAAAGCTCAAGCTGTTTTATATGAAAAAACACTAAATGAAATGATGGATAAAATATCCAGCTTTACGGGTGTAAACAGGAGAGGTAATATTTTTAAGCTTATTACTGCTCTTAAACAAATATGTAATCACCCTTACCAATTTCTTAAAAATGGTGATATTTCAAAAGAATTATCCGGTAAAACAGAAAAATGTGTAGATTTAGTCAATAATATTATAGTAAATAATGAAAAAATGCTAATTTTCACCCAATATAAAGAGATGGGAGACATTTTAGTTAAAATATTAAGTGAAGAATGCAATACAGAACCAACATTTTTCCACGGTTCTTTAACTGTTCCGCAAAGAGAAAACCTTATCGAGGATTTTCAAAATAATGATAACAGAAAAATTATGATACTTTCGCTTAAAGCTGGCGGAACAGGTTTAAACCTGACAAGCGCTACTAACGTTATTCACTATGATTTATGGTGGAATCCGGCAGTTGAAGACCAAGCAACAGACAGAACCTATCGTATAGGACAGGATAAAAATGTTATGGTACACAGACTTATTACGTTAGGAACTTTTGAAGAAAAAATTGACGAAATGCTTAAAACAAAAAAAGAACTTGCAGATTTAGCTGTTTACGAAGGCGAAAAGATTATTACTGAGCTTTCCGATCAGGAGATTTACGATATATTTTCTTTAACCGGAGGTTAAAATTAATATGGCATTAATGACATCAGATAAAATTTTGGAATATCTACCGAATCTGTTTGAAACAGATATAAAAGGGGATGTCGAAATATTTAAAAATTTGGAAAAATTTCTGGTTTTTGATGAAGGATATATTTTTTACGCAAATCCTAACAGTTTGCAGCTTAAATATTTTTATAAAAAACATCCTAATTATTATAAAGATTTAGTTTTTGACATTGATAAAAACACTAAAGATTTTATATTTTCTAAGGAATCAATAATTTGCGATGACACACATAATATAATCTTAGAAATTGGTCTAAATGGAGCAAACCAGCATTCTTACATAATATCCAAACTTGCCATTAAATCAACGGTTTTTGGCATAATTATCCTTTCCAAGCGAGAAAAGAATTATTACTCAAAAATTGATTTAGATGCTTTAAAAGCTGCATCATCTATTATTTCATACATATTAAAAGATGTTGAGCTTTCTAATGTATTTAAAATTCAATTGAAAGCGCTAAAAGACGGTATTGTAGAAAAGAATCAAGCCTACAAAACAATAAAAGAACAAAATGAGAAGATTTTAGAAGCCGATAGGATTAAAAATGAATTTTTGGCGAATGTTTCACATGAATTGAGAACACCTTTGAACTCAATTCTGGGTTTTGCAGACATTTTGGGTGCAGAGTTATATGGAAACTTAAACAATAAGCAAAAAGAATACATTGACGATATAAAAGTTTCTGCCACTCATCAGCTTGGCATGATTAACGAAGTTTTGGATATGTCAAAACTGGAAGCGAACGCTATGAAGGTTGTAAAAAGCAATTTTTGGATATCAAGAGCTGTAAATGAAGTATCAAACCTTTTGATGCCATTGGCTAAGAAAAAAGGAATTAAAATTAATTCTGATTTATCCCAAGATTTTGAAGTTTTTGCTGATTATCAAAAAATCCAACAGATTTTGTATAATTTAGGTAGCAATGCTATTAAATATTCTCCGGAAAATGACGAAATTGAAATCGCCGTTTTCAAAGGCAACAATAACTTTAAACTTGCAGTACATGATAATGGTATAGGGATTGATCCAAAGTATCACGGCAAAATTTTTGCTAAGTTTGTGCAATTAGATAACGCTTATACAAAAAAAGAAAGCTCGACCGGACTTGGCTTAACAATAACAAAAGAACTTGTAGAACTTCACGGAGGTAAAATTTCCGTAATAAGCGAGATCAACAACGGTTCTACTTTTATAGTTGAAATTCCTCAAGGGTAAATAAAGAATAATTCTACTAAACTTACAGACTTATGATTATGCCAAATCGTTATTAAAATACCCTACAATATACTTAAACGTACTCAAAGCTGTTTTAACATCCATTGTTTGCGGAACATTACTGCGTTTTTCTTTTACAATTACTCTATCATTTTTCAAATCAACATCTTCTAAAATATAAACATGAAACCTTCTGTTATCCAACTTCTTTGCACCGGTTCCAATTATTAAGCTATGGTTTTTATCCTTGTCCATACGCTCAAATAATTCCATTACCTCTTTTCTTTTTGATGTCAAATCCAAATTCAAATCTTTTTCGGCTATATTAATTGTTGGTTCAATACCGGTAAAAACTTTAAAGAAATGAGATGGTAAATTATTTTCAAATTCATATTGTTTAAAATTATCTGTTATTCTGCATATCAAAGGCTTTTCTTTATATTTCTTTTCATATTCACCCACAGAAATGTCAAGACTTCGTACAATATCATTGTTTTGATGTTTGTATAAGCTTTCATATCCTTTTAGGGCAACATTTGTCGGAATTCTAAACTTTTCTTTTGAACCGTCTTGTTTATATAAATAACAATTTATTAAATTAGGATTATTGTCATCGTGTTCAATATTTTCTTTTAAGATTTTACGGCCATTTTCCGTATGAGATAATGATTCTAATGAAGTCATTAAATAGCAATCACTAAAATGTTGTTTTGACATTTTTAAATCATCAATTTCTTTATCAGATATTGATGCTCTAAAATTAACAAAAAATTTTTCAAAACTACACTTCATATATCTATAAAAATCATATTATGTAAATTATTGCTATATTGTTTCAAAAATGTTACAATTGTAAAAGTAGAGGAGCAAATGACTAAAATTATTATAGCGTCTGACCACGGCGGATTTAAACTTAAAAATATTATAATAAACTATTTAAAGGATAATAATATCGATATCGATGACCTTGGATGTTACAATGAAGATTCTTGCGACTATCCTATTTATGCGGAAAAAGTTGCTAAAAAAGTTTTAGAATCCGGAGACAGAGGAATTTTAGTCTGCGGCACCGGAATTGGAATGTCAATTGCAGCAAACAGGTTTAAAGGAATTCGTGCATCGCATTGCACAGATACGTTTTCAGCAAGAATGGCAAGAATGCATAATAATTCAAATATTCTTTGCCTAGGAGAACGCATTACAGGTTCGGGTTTGGCACTTGATATTGTTAACATTTGGTTAAATACTGAATTTGAAGGCGGAAGACATCAAAAAAGAATAGAAATGTTATAGTTGGAGAAATTAATGACAGATAAAATAAATTCATATAAATTTGCTTGCATTGTTGCCAGATTTTTAGAAGATAAAATTGCCGGCAATATATCAATATTAAACATTAGTAACGTTTCTTCTTTTGCTGACTATTTTGTAATATGTTCTGCGCAAACAACAACACAGGTCAAAGCACTGACAGAAAATTTATCAGATAAAATAAAAAACGTATTTTCGAGACTGCCTCTTGGGAAAGAAAATGATGTGAAAAACAGATGGAATTTGATTGACTATGGTGACGTTGTAGTTCATATTCTGCAAGAAGACGAACGTGCAACCTACGCTATTGAAAAATTTTGGAATCATGCTTTTAGTATTCCAAGAGATACTTGGTTAAAAGAGTCTGAAGAATATTCAGAATATAAAGAAATTACTAAATAATGAAAGATAAAAAAATGGATAAAAAAGAATTAGAAAAATCAATTGAAAAAACAGTTTTAAAAATGGCTATGGAGCCAAATAACACTGAGCATTATCACGAATTGGCAAAATATTATGCTATGGATAATCAGTATGAGAAAGTGATTTCAGTATATGAAAGTCTATTGGAAATTGATCCTAAAGATATTCAAACGCTGCTTAATCTCGGAAGTATATGGTTTTATTCAAAAGAATACAAAAAAGCACTTAAATATTTTAATCAAGCCATGCTGGTAAATCCAAGTAATTATTTAGTATATTACAACATTGCTAATACATATGCTGAACTTAAAAACTTTTCAAAAGCCTTGCATTTTTATAACAGAACTTTGGATTTTAATTCACATGACCCTGAGATATATAATGCTATTGCACTGCTATATCACGATTTTGAAGACTTTGTTGAAGCAAGAGCATACTACGAAAAGGCTTTATCAATTGAACCAAACAACCTTACTGCCTTAATTGATTTAGGAAATGTTTGTTTTAAACTTTTTGATTACAATAAGGCTTTGGAATATTATTACAAAGTATATGCATTAGCTCCGGATAATAAAACGGTTGCTCTATGCATAGCCAATACCCTTGCAGTTAACAAAGATAAAGAAAAGTGTTATGAATATTTTGAGAAAGCTTTAAAACTTGATGGAGACAACTATAAGGCATATATATGCTATGCAATTGCAAAATCAGATTTTAAAGATTATGATGATGCAATAAAGCTATATAAAAAAGCTGTAGAAATTAACCCGAATGAAGCTAATGCACATATATTAGCAGGGAACTTGTATTCTAATTTAAAAAAATATAATGAAGCAGAAAATGAATATAAGGAAGCTCTAAAGATTAATAAACTGGATCCTAGTATATACGTTTTAATTGCTAACGTATATTATATGAACGAAGAAATTGAACGTTCAATTTATTCTTATAGAGCGGCAGTCAATATGCGTCCTGAGAATGACGAATATAAATTAGTATTTATTCAGGTTTTGGATGATTATATTGAAAAAGCAAGAAAGGATGACATCGTTGCAACATTCTAGACAAGTATACCCGATTGAACGAATTATATCTGCCGCTACATATCTAACAGCCGGTATGGCAGGTTTTATTTGGTGGATTATTGCGGCATTTGCAAAAAAGAAATTAACACCTTTTTTGTTATATCATATTATGCAATCAATTTTATTATCAATAGCATATTTTTTATTTATAGAATTATACAAACTGCTTTTTATAGTACTTGCAAAAATTCCATTGATAAATACGCTCGCATTTATATTAGATAATATCATAAATGGACCTCTTTCAATATTTATGGGATTGTCAGTCCTACAAGTATTTACGACAGGCGTTGTTCTGTATTTAGCATTTACTTCTTTCATGGGACAGTACAGCTATATTCCTTATTTTTCAAATATCATCAATCAGAATATAGGAAGATAAATTTTTGGGGCGCTTTCTTTGTTATAGTAATTTCCGAAAGTTTATTATTAACATAAACATGTTTATGCTAATATATTAAAAGAAAACAAATAAACGTGAGGAAAAACTAATGACAACAACAGAACAACATAAACAACAAAATTCTGCCAGAGAACAGATTAGACAAACTAGAATTCAAAAGCTTGCAGAATTGGCTGATAAAGGAATAAATCCATATCCGTATGTATTTGATAAAAATGCAAATGCTGCAGATTTACAAGAAAAGTACAAAGATTTGCCTGCCGGTGAAGAAACAGAAGATCAATATTCTGTAGCCGGACGTGTAATGGCAATAAGAAATACCGGTATGTTTATTGATTTAATGGATGTTACAGGTAAAATCCAGATTTTTTCTCACAAAGAAAATATGGATCCTGAAATGGTGAAAACGCTAAAGCTCGTTGATATTGGTGATATTTTAGGTTTTACAGGCACAATAAGAAGAACTCCGCGCGGTGAGTTATCTATAAAAGCCACTTCGTTTAAAATGCTTTCTAAATCTTTATTACCACTTCCTAACAAACAAATTAGCGAAGAAAAATTAGAACAAATAAAAAGCCATCACACAATGTCAGACACTGAGACAAAATATAGACAAAGATATTTGGACTTGATTGTAAATGAATCGACACGTGACACTCTGAGAAAAAGAAGCTTAATTATACAAAAAGTTCGTGAATACTTGTTCAAACAAGGTTTTATAGAAGTTGAAACACCTATGCTTCACACTCAAGCATCAGGTGCTAATGCAAGACCGTTTATAACACATCATAATGCGTTAGATATGGATTTGACACTTAGAATTGCTCCTGAACTTCATTTAAAAAGACTTATGGTTGGAGGCTTGAACGATAAAATATTTGAGCTTTCAAGATGTTTCCGTAATGAAGGTATAGATACACGCCATAACCCTGAATTCACAATGATTGAGCTCTATCAGTCTTATGTTGATTATAATGAGATGATGGCTCTTACAGAAAATCTTGTTGCATATGTTGCACAGGAAGTCTTAGGTACGACTAAAATACAATACGGAGATCATGAAATAGATTTAACTCCACCTTGGGATAGAAAAACTATGCTTGGAGCAGTTCTCGAAAAAACAGGTGTCGATTTTGGCGAATTTTTCACAGCAAAAGAAGCTTATGACAAAGCTCGTGAATTACATGTTGAAGTCGATGAAAATATGAACTGGGGACAAATTATAGATGCAGTATTTGAAGAAAAAGTTGAACCTTCATTAATTCAACCTGTACACATAATAGATTACCCTCGAGAAATTTCACCATTGGCGAAAGTACATAGAGATAATGACAGATTGACCGAGCGTTTTGAAACACGTGTAAACGGTTGGGAAATTGCAAATGCATTTTCAGAATTAACTGACCCGATTGACCAACGTCATAGATTTGAAGCACAGGCACTGGCAAAAGCAAACGGCGACGAAGAAGCTATGGAAATTGATGAAGATTACATAAATGCTCTTGAATACGGCCTTGCTCCGACAGGAGGTATGGGTATGGGAATAGACCGATTAGTTATGTTATTAACCAATTCTCCTACAATAAGAGATGTAATAGCATTTCCGACATTAAAAAAAGTTGAACTTTAAGTAAACAAATAAAAACGCACCCTATAAAGGGTGCGTTTTTTACTTTATAATATTTTCCCACTTATATGCAGTTTTTATGCTGTAATTCAAATCGTGTTCAGGAATCCAGTTTAAAATTTGTTTTGCTTTTGTATTATCTGCAACAAGTACTGCGGGATCTCCCTCTCTTCTCTGTTGTATTTCTATAGGTATTTTTTCTCCTTTTATTTGTTCACAGATATTAAAGACCTCTTTCACACTATTTCCGCCATTAGTTCCAATATTAAAATAATTTGTTATCTCTTGTTTATTTAAATATTCTAGAGCTTTAATATGCGCCTGTACTAAATCTTCAATATTTATATAATCTCTAATGCAAGTTCCGTCATTTGTTTCATAATCTGTTCCGAACATTTTGAAAGATTTATTTTTATCAGCTTTCAATATATTTGGAATTAAGTGTGTTTCCGGCACATGCCACTCTCCGATTCTCGATTCAGAATCGGCTCCTGCAACATTAAAATATCTGAGCCTTACTGATTTCAAGCCATAAGCCTTGTCATAATCATCCATTATTTTTTCTATCATTAATTTTGTATTACCATACGGATTAATAGGATTTTGCAGGTGGTTTTCATCTATTGGAGTATACTTAGGATTACCATAAGTTGCTGCTGTTGATGAAAAAATAATTTTTTTTACTCCAAATTCTAACATTGCATTCAAGAGATTTAATGTGCCATACACATTATTATAATAATATTTTTGAGGATGTTTTACACTTTCTGCAACTTGTGAATATGCTGCAAAATGAACAACTGAACTTATGTCTTTGTTCGACAGAAATACACCCCTTATATCGTCTAAAATTTTCAGATCACCTTTTATAAACTTTAATTTTCCGTATTTTTTTAGTTTATCTATGATTTCAATATGCCCAAGCTCAAGATTGTCAAAAACTATAACTTCTTCGCCTTTTTCAAGCATTTTTAGTACAAAATGGCTTCCTATGTATCCAGCACCGCCTGTAACAAGTATCATTCCTGACTCCTTATATTTCCATTTTCTATATTATATATTTTAACATCTTTTAAAAACTCCTGTTCAAACAAAAAAGTATCAACAGATGTTATTATTGTTTGTGTATCTTTGTCTATTGATTGTAGTAAATAATTTTGCCGTTTGTCATCCAGTTCCGCTAATACATCATCTAACAACAGAATTGGAGAGAAACCGGTTTTTTCTTTTATAATATCCAGTTCTGATAATTTCAATGATAATACAACCGTTCTCTGCTGACCTTGAGATGCAAATTTAGCAGCATCTATACCATTAATAAAGAATTCTACATCATCACGGTGCGGCCCAACACAAGTTTGTCGTCTCGAAAATTCTTCATTGCGCCTATCGTTTAGCTGAGTTTTTAAATAATTAGAAATTTCATTAACATCTTCGTAAGGGCAGCTATAATTCAAAGAAAAAATTTCTTCATTACTTATTAATGAATGTTTTTTTGTTGCTATTTTTTCTATTTCATTTAGAAACTTTTTTCTTAAATAAATAATATTTGCACCTGTTATAACAAGTTGTTCATTATAAATATCATATAGTGTCTCGTCAATAATATCTTGTTTTAAGAGGTTATTTTTTTGCACTCTTATTTTATCATATTTTGACAGTCTTTCATCATAAGCCGGATATATTTGTGAAATTGCGCGATCTAACCAAGTTCTCCGGTCATCAGGTGAACCTCGTAACAACATCAAATCTTTTGTTGAGAATAAGACAGTTTTTACTACTGACTTAAAATTTTTCGGAGTTGTTTTCACTCCATTTATTTTTTGTTCTCTTTTTTTATTAGCAGTATACTGGTAATTTAAGCTTATTTCAGTGTTGTTCTTTTCTATTTCTGCATTTATTTCAAAATAATTTTCATTAAATTTTATTAAATCAGCTACCGTTGAAGTTCTGGGGCTTTTTAAATCAGAAATAAAATATATGCTCTCTAATATATTTGTCTTACCCTGTGCATTTTTACCTACAATAAGAGTTTTTAATGTAGGAAAGTTCATTTTTATATCAGTACAATTTCTATAATTTTTTAGCCCTAATCTTTTCAATTTCATAAGGTCATTATACCACAACTATAGGGTTTTAAATTTTAAACAACGGGTTCTTGCTGTAATATTTTGAGTGCTGTATAAAGATTAGTTTTTAGTTCGGTATAATATTTTTTATCTTCATTTGCTGCAGAATTATTTATACCGCAGTCGCAAATATTTATCATTTGTTTCATAAGATCTACGGTCATTGTTATCTCTTTAAACAAAGTACCTTCATCTCGTATAGTCTCATGCAAATTCCCTGTATATAATTCATGCCAGTTCTCTCTGCTATCATTAAATGTACTATTTAATTTTGCCCACTCATAAAGATGATTAACAGCGTCACAGTCGACAGATAAAACTGTATCGTTAAACAGGTTACTCATTTTTGAATTATAATCAAGCAGCATTTCGTTTAAAATTTCTGATTTTTCTTTAATGTGTTCATTTTCATTATCGATATTGAACGAAAGTTGATTCAATTTTAATTTACTTTGAGCTTGAATATTTGCAAGACCTCCTATTATACCTGATAATTCAACCGGACTTAAATTTGCTAAAGACTTAGATGATATAAAATTAATTACCGGTATTTGTTCATATCCGTTTATATGTTTTAATAATTCACCTTTTAATGTTAATCCCTCTTTATCAACAAATTCATCATTTATTAGCACTTTCCGTTTCTCTTTAAATTCTTTATATAGCTCTTTTGCTTTATATTCATTTTTTTGTGCATAAAAAGTTTTATTTATAAAATTCATTATTTCATCGTTATTTTCAAATTTCGAAATGTAGTTTGCTACAAATGCAAAATCAAAATGAAAGTTGCTTTCCAAATTATTTGAAGGAGAAGCTATTAAATCTTCAATAATTTCTGTCTGTGCTTTGTTACAACTTAGAGGCAAACAATATCCACGTGTATCAATGCCTCTTCTACCCGCTCTACCTGCCATTTGATGAAATTCATTCGGTGTTAAATTCCTTTTGCCGTCAGGAGAACCATCACTCACAGTAGCAGGTTTTCTTACTGCAGTTATTACTGTTGTTTTTGCGGGCATATTAATGCCTGCTGATAAAGTTTCTGTTGCTATTGCTATTTTTAAAAGTTTTTTTTGAAATAATTCTTCTACTAATTCTTTTTGGGAAGGAAGCATTCCTGCATTGTGTATTGAATATCCCTTTAACATAGCATTTGTATTTAATGTTTCACCAAGGTATTTTCCCTCAGCTTTATATTTTGAGATTATGTCACTTATTTCTTTTTGTTCCTGTTTTGATGTCAGCGTATCTCCATATTCTTCAAAATATTTTAAAAGCATCCTGCTGTCTTTTTTAGAAAAAATAAAATATATTGCAGGAAGCTTTCCTTCTTTTTGTAATTTATTTGTTAAATGTTTATAAGTTGATATTGATGTTTTTACACTTAAAAGTTTTTTAAAATCTTCTGTATTTTTCTTTTTTGTCTTTTGGGGAGCTTTTTTACTTCCATCAGGAATAACATGTTCCATTGTAATTTCCAACGGTACATGGCGGTTTTTTGAAGGAACATCTACCCACACACTTCTCGGACGATTTGACGGATTTGTTTTATACTGGCCGTCTATAGGAGTTTTTATATTTTTTTCTCCTCTTATCTTGGCTACCCATTCGTTAATTTGTTCAGCGTTCTTCGCTGTTGCCGATAACGAGAGAATTTGAACATCCTTTGGTGTAAGCATTATAGAAGTTTCCCAGACTCCGCCTCTGTCGATATCTCCAAGGTATTGTAATTCATCAAATATTACAGTTTTTAAATCATTCGGAAGTTTCCTTGTTTCTTCAAAATAAGCTGACATTGCCATATTTCTATAAACTTCTGTAGTCATTAACAATATTGGTGCACCGGTATTAATTTTAATATCACCTGTTAATAAACCGACATTTTCTTTTCCGTATTTCTGACAAAAGTCACGATATTTTTCGTTGCTTAGAGCTTTTAGAGGAGTAGTGTAAAAAGTTCTTTTGCCCTCTCTTATATTTTTTGTCATTATGTATTCTGCTATTGCTGTTTTACCTGTGCCGGTAGGTGCGGTTACAATAACGTCATCACCAATAAATAAATGGTTTGCACTTGTTTTTTGAAATATATCTGCTTCATAAGGATAACCTGTTTCTGAATTTAGCTTTAAATTAAAATAATTTTCTGATATTGTTTTGTTAAAATATTTCCATTTGTCAGAAAAACCAACAGTACCCAATGCAGCTGCTGTAGCAATAGGTAGAGAATTATTTGACAGAACTTCTGAAATACATTGATTTGACTTACTTTTATTAATTTTGTGTATTGTTGTTTTCAGTTCATTTTTAATAGGATTTATTTTCACTTTTTACCCCTTATAGATGATATAAATCTCATAAAAAAATTTTTTGCTCTTTATAATTTTGACTTAATTTTTAATTATCATATCGGATAGAAAGAATGGGGTTATGAAAAATTTTATAATCTAATATCTTATATTTGACTAAATTATCAAATTGTGAGGCTTAAAATGAAAACAAAACAAATAATTCCACAAAAAAGTTCAGAAAGAGTTGCATCGTTCTTAACAAAAAATGCTCTGCATAAAAGAGACTTTGCAGAAATGATAGGTGTAACGCTATCATATGTTTACAATCTAATTGATGAAACAGTTCCATTTTCTACAAGAAGTACAACAATTGAACGAATAGCAACAGTTATGAATATTGATCCTGAGGAGTTTGAAGAATACAGGATTCCACAAGAGCCAATATTAATAGATGAATCAGTAGAAACTATAAAAGAATATATTAAAGAAAATAAACTCACTATTGTGTCATTTTTAAAATCATTTCCCAGAAAAAAAAGACTTGACATTGTTGATATATTAAGAGGTGCATTACCAATACCGATTGATTTTAAAGAGCTGCAACTTATAGGAACGACCTTAAATATGGAAAATGAAGAAATTTTTTCTCTTTGGGAAAAAAGATTAAAACAAGTTCTAGAGTCCGCAGGAATGAATATTTACTCTAATAGTGAACTAGTTAACACAATGTTTGAATGTGCAAAAAAACATATATTAAATAATAAAATTTCTAAATAAAAGGCAATTTTTAACATTAAAAATACTTTATATATATAAATATAAATAATAAAGGTTAGAATAAGGTTGTAGAAATTCTAAGGGCGTTTAAATAACCGCCCTTTTTCTTATGATAGTGCATTGATTATACATTCAGCGACCTCTTCTGCAGAATATTTTTCTGATAATTTTTCTCTTACGAGTCCTAACTTATCAATAACGCTTTTCCTGTATTCTTTTTCATATAGCAGGCGTTCAATTTCGTAACAAATATTTTCTTTATTAAATTTTAATTGAATTAATTCAGGTACAATATCTTCTCCTGATATTATATTAGGCAACGATACTCTATTTATACATCTCAACATTAAATACACTAAGTATAAAATCCAAGGACCGCGATAACCAATAATCATAGGTATTTTATATAGAGTCGCTTCCAATGCTACAGTTCCGGATGCAAGTATTAATGCATCAGATACACTTAACAATGCTTGATTTTCACCCTTAATAATCTTAAAATCAGCGTCTTTAACATATTTTTCAAAAACTTCATCACTTAAATTTGGTGCATGTGAAATACAAAATTGTATTTCAGGATGTTTTATTTTTAACTCTTTTGCCGAATTTATTAAAGTTTTCGCAAGAAATTTTAATTCAAGCGGTCTTGAGCCAGGAAATACAGATACCAAAGGTTTGTTCATATCCAAACCATGCTCATTAAAAAATTCAAGTTTATCCTTGGGAGGCGGCAATTGTTGTATCAAAGGATGACCACAATAATGTACATCAATATTCTTTTGTTTGTAAATATCTTCTTCAAAAGGGAAAATACATAGAACCTTGTCTACATATTTTTTTATTTTGTTTATCCGCCATTTTCTACTGGCCCATATTTGTGGAGGGATATAATGGAAGATTTTTATACCGCTATTGTGAAGTCTTTTTGCAATCCTAAGATTAAAAGTACCATAATCTATCAATAGTACTAAATCCGGTTTATAATCATATAACAAGTAGTTTGAAATTTTTCTTTCTAATGCAAGATGATCAACAATCATTTTTAAACTCAAACCAAATCCGGACATTTTGGAATGATCACAATATATCTTAGCACCGGCATTTTTCAAATTTTCGCCGCCAATTGCTTCGATTTCAATATCAGGCATTTTCTGCTTAAGGACTTCAGCAACTTTTCCGCCATGTATATCACCGGAATATTCTCCTGTTATAATAAAAATTTTCGCCATTATAGCCTGTTATACCCTAATTTTATACTGCCATTATTACAATTCCATGTTTATCAGCAAATTTAATAACTTCTTCTCTGTCAACAATAATTGTTTCTCCAGCCTCTACCGCAATTAAATCCGCTTTATATTGTTTCATGGTTTTTAAAGTTTTAAGTCCTATAGCCGGTATGTCAAATCTTTTATCTTGTGCTGGTTTTGCAACTTTTACAACGCGAGAATTTTTCCTTGCAATTTTACATCCGCGTTTAATACACTTGTCTGTACCTTCAATAGCTTCAACAGCCATAACCATCTTGTCTTTTATTACAACTGACTGCCCAACATCAAGTTTCTCGACTTCTTTTGCCAGCCAATATCCATAGTTCACATCTTCAATCTGTTCTTTTGACGGTTGTGTTTTACCTAAAACGCCGGAAGGAATCATAAGATTTTTTATAAATAATGTTTGATCAAGAATAGTTATACCGATATTTTCTAATTCTTCTATTATCATAAGCATAACTTTATCATCATTTAAACGAATTGCTTTTTTTATAAAATCAACCGCTTTTGCATCAAATTTTGGTCTTTTTATTAATATAGTTTTGCTTACTTTACCCAAAAATGTTAGCTGAGTAATTTCTTCAGTCTTTAAAACCTTTTCAATTTTTTGAACTTCACCCGGACAAAATGAATAAACTTTAGAACAATATTTTTTAAGCTGTTTGTAATTATCATTTGATAAAGAAATCGCAACAACATCAAAGCCATTTTCTTTTGCATATTGTGCCATCTTTACAGGCAATAATCCATCACCGGCTATCAATCCTTGTTTATGTTCCAGTACTACTGACATTAAATCCTCCAATATGTAATAATAATACAACAAAAATAAAATACTGGCAAAGTTAAAGATTTTAGTCATAAAATATAAACATTTCAATATTTTTGTAATATTATAGATATATGAATATCGATGCCGTAATAGATAGCATGTTAGCTCCAATTGCTGACAAGATTTCGGGTTTTATTTTTTCGTCAGTTACGATAGGCGGAGTAAAAATTGAATATCTTGTAGCACTTCTAATTTGTGCTGCTGTATTTTTTAGCTTTAGAACAGGGTTTATTGGATTTTGGGGATTTAAACACGCAATAAAACTAATCACAGACAATTTTGTTCATAATAATCCTAATGGATTTCAAAGAAAGAAGAAAGGAGAATTATCTTCTTTTCAGGCATTAAGCGCAACTATATCTGCATCGGCAGGAATCGGCAATGTTGCAGGTTCTGCAGCTGCAGTTTCTATTGGAGGACCTGGGGTTATTTTTTGGATGATAATTGCAGGATTATTTTCGATGGCATTAAAATTTTCAGAAGTTTTGCTAGGTGTCAAATTCCGACATACAAACAGTGACGGTACTGTTTCCGGCGGACCTATGTATTATATACCGATTGCATTTAAAAATGGAATTTGGAGTAATTGGAAAAATTCAGAAAGATTTGGAGAATTATTAGCAAAAACTTATGCTTTTTGTGCAATTTTTGCAATGATTGGAGGTTGGAATTTATTTCAAATTAACGCAATGACTGCACAATTTACAGAAGTTACAGGCGGAAATAACAGTATATTTGCAAACAACGGCTGGATTCTAGGTCTTATAGTAGCGGCAATTACATGGTTTACTATCATTGGAGGGATTAAAGCAATTGGTAAATTTACATCAAAAGTTACACCGGTTATGTGCTCATTGTATGTTACAAGTGCGTTCCTTGTATGCTTAATTAATATACATCATATTCCACATACAATTGTGTTGATATTACAAGAAGCCTTTTCACCACGCGCGATGGCTGGCGGATTTTTTGCCTGCATGCTTTGGGGATTCAGGAGAGCAATGTTTGCTAATGAATCCGGTTTAGGAACTGCTCCGATTGCATTTTCTGCCGTTAACACTAACAAACCGGTTGTACAAGCCTTTATTTCAATGCTGCAACCGTTTGTAGATACAGTTATAGTCGGTGTAGCAACTGCTTTTGTTATAGTTGTATCACAAGCTTATTTGCAAGTTGACGGAATAGCAGGAATCGAATTAACATCAAAGGCATTTGGTACGATTTGTCCGTTTTTCCCAATTGTTTTAACAGTTATGGCAAGTTGTTTTGTTTTATCTACAATGCTTTGCGGTTCTTACTACGGGCTTAAAGCGTGGGGATTTCTATTCGGAGATTCTATTCACAAAACAAGGGTTTTTCAGGCTATCTATTGCATTTGTATAGTAGTCGGTTCTGCTATGAATTTTCAATCTATAATAAACTTATCTGATGCAGTAACTCTATTTTTGGCGGTTCCTAATTTGATTGCGGTATTTTCGTTATCAAATGTTGTGATAAAAGAATTAAAACGCTATTGCACAAGATACAAAGTTGGTGGTAATATAGTAAAATATATATAGCGGAGGTGTGTATGCTGACAAATTCAATTAATGGAATTGGCTTTAAAGAGATTTATGTAAAAAAAGACACATTTTCAAAAAAACAAGAACAATTAATATATAATATCAGGAAAGAATTACTGTCAGAAAAACATGCTGATAAAAACAGTCGAAATTTAATTGATGCTATAAAAGAAGATAAAAATCAGGATATTATAATAATAAAAAACAACGACGACTCAGTAGATGTTAATGTTGTTAAAAATATAAAGTTAGCAGGTAACGGCAATTATAAGGCTGAAAGCTATTACAATTTGGGGAATTACAATTCTCATAATTATAAAGATATTTCCGGTGACTTAAAGCTTATAAACAGTAAAAATGTTTATCTTTCTCAGGCAATCGGATTTCTAATGGTTGTATTATCAGCATTTTGCCTTTCTTCAATTGTGACAAAATGCAAGAGCCAAAACTATGACAAATACACACAATGTGTTGAAAAAATGGCTATATCAAATAACATAAAAAGCACAATAAAACCTTTTAAAATATAGGAGAATATAATGCCTAAAATATATTTTGTAGATGTAACAAACAGAGACGGAGTGCAGACTTCAAGGCTTGGTTTAGCTAAGCTTCAAAAGACAATAATAAATCTTATGCTGGATGATATGGGAATAACTCAGTCCGAGTTTGGGTTTCCGACTACAATGCACGAGCTTAATTATTTAAATGCAAATTTAGAGCTGGTAAAAAGAGGTGTCATATCTAAAACAAAACTTTCAGGATGGATGAGAGCTATTGCTTCCGATGTTGAATTGTCTTTTTCGAATTGTCCTTTATTGGAAAATTGCAATTTGTCACAATCCACATCAGATCAGATGATACAAGGCAAATACTTGGGCAAAAAGACAAAAGATGATATTTTAAAAATGACCTGTGAAGCAGTAGAGTGTGCAGTAGATAAAGGTGCAAAAATTATAGGGGTAAACGCAGAAGATGCTTCCAGAAGCGATTTAGACTACTTAATAAAAATTGCAAAAGAGGTAAAAAAATGCGGTGCTTATCGCTTCAGATACTGCGATACTTTAGGTTATGAAGACCCGCACACAACATACCACAGAATTTATACAATAGCTAAAGAAACTCAAATGCCTATAGAAATGCATTTTCATAATGATTTAGGTATGGCTGTAGCATGTTCAGTACAAGGTGCATTGGCTGCAGTTGATGCCGGAGTAGATGCATATATTAACACCGCAATAAATGGCATGGGAGAAAGAGCAGGTAATGCTGACTTAGTGTCTTGTTTGCTGGCATGTATGAAATCTGCAGGGTTCAAGGGTAAGAATTTAGTCGATGAAAATATTGATTTGTCAAAGGCGTGGAAGCTTGCAAAATATACAGCATACGCATTTGGATTACCGATACCTATCAACCAGCCTGCTGTAGGGGACAATGCATTTGCTCACGAATCAGGCATTCACGCAGATGGTGCACTAAAAGACAGAAGGAATTACGAGCTCTACGATTTTGAAGAGCTTGGCAGAGGAGAGCCTGAAATTATTGAAACCGGAAGAATGATTACTACCGGAGAATACGGCGGAATTAAAGGGTTCAGAAACGTTTATAACAAATTAGAAATTGAATTTAAAGATGAAAACGAAGCAAGGAACATTCTTGAACTTGCTCGTTATGCAAACGTACACACTCAAAAGCCTTTAACTGAAAGTGAATTAAAGTTTATATATCATTATCCGGATATTGCTGCCAGAATCATGACAGTATCTCCTTTCTATGAACCTTCAGGAGAATTGGAAAAACGTATTAATAAGAGCGTAGTCACGCTGCCGCAGCATATTATCTAGTTTGAATCAATACTGAGTAAATATTCTTTTATTATATTTACAGGAGTTGCGAATCCTATACCTATATTTGATATGTTATTATCAGGATTATATATTGCTTGGTTTATTCCAATAATTTCGCCGTTAGAATTCAAAAGCGGACCGCCGGATGAGCCAGGATTAATAGCCGCGTCTGTTTGTATACGATTTTTAGAATAATCAATTCTGGAAATTATACCTTGAGTTAATGTTCCTTTGAAACCGAACGGATTTCCTAATGCCAAGACTTTATCACCTACTTTAATTTTTGCAGAATCACCCATTTTTACGGTTTTTAATGAATAAGGTACTGATATCTTTATTAATGCTATATCTTTATTTTCACCAAATCGTTTTAGTAATGTTGCTTTATAATCTTCACCGTTGCTCATTGTAACAATAATATCATTTCCGTCTTCCAAGACGTGTGCACTTGTTAAAATTGTACCGCTCTCACTTATAATGCAACCTGTACCGCAAGAAATACCGTCCGTTAATTGAGAATCAACTGCTACTATTGCAGGGTTTATATTTTCATAGATTTCGGATGCTGATTTTTCTCTCACCCCGAATGCTAAAACCGAAGATGAAAATAACAATAGTACTGCCGATATATAATATTTCAACATAATTAGACCCCTGTATATTATTTACAAATAATATAACGGACATCAATTACTCCTCTTATTGTTTATGAGAGCTATATATTGCAAGCATTAAGATTTTAATGTATAATTAACGGCAGTAAAGAGATTATATATTATTTGGCTAAAGGAGAAAATTATGTCAAGAATTGAAAGTTTTAAACAAGCATTAGCAGAAAAAAAAGCAGTAAAAATCATTGCAGGTATTGATAATTTTAATGCTGAAAGCGTAAAAAAAGTTGTTATTGCAGCATCTAACTCAGGTGCAAGTGCAATTGATATATGTGCAAATCCTGATATTATTTCAATGGTTAGAAGTATGACAGATATGCCTATATTTGTATCATCTATTGATCCTGAAGAGCTTTCTCATGCTGTTGCTTTAGGCGCTGATGCTGTAGAACTTGGAAATTTTGATGCATTATACAAAAAGGGAATGTCATTCTCTGCTTCTCAAGTATTAAATCTTGCAAAAAGAACAAAAGAATTAATCGGTGACACATTCTTCTGTGTAACAATTCCGGGAGAATTGGAAATTGCGGAACAAGTTGAATTAGCAAGAAACTTGGAAGAATTGGGAATAGATTTAATCCAAACAGAAGGTCATTTTTCTAAAGAAAATCCTTCTAACGGAGTTAGAGGATTAATTGAAAGAGCAGAACTTACTATTTCTAATACTATAGAGCTTTCAAGAAACGTTGAAACTCCTATTATGACAGCTACAGGAATCAATCCTACAACAGCATCTTTAGCATTTGCAGCAGGTGCTTCTGCTATAGGCTGCGGTTCTTGTGTAAACAAACTTGATTCAGAAA
>CADCNZ010000010.1 GCA_902802935.1 uncultured bacterium
GAATATTTATTACATATTGATCCGGCTGAACTATATAAACAAGTTAAGGAAGGAGTAGAAGAGGATGAATAATATAAACATTTCTTTAGAAGATGAAATTAAAAAAAGTGAATTTAGTGATGCAGTTAAAGAAGAGGCTTTAAAAATCCTTAATTCAATCACAAGTGGTGATTCGTCTGATGAAAAAATTAAAAATCAAATTCAAGATGATATCTATGAATTGATTGCAAAAGGAAAGGATAATAAGGGTGACCAAGAATGATTTTAAAGAAAATAACATTAAATAACTTTAGACAATTCTATGGAAGCCAAAGTATAGAATTTTCGAATGAATCTAATAATAATATAACTGTTGTTAAAGGAGAAAATGGTTGTGGTAAAACAGGTATATATAGAGCAATGATTTTTTGCTTATATGGTGAAAAGAGTTTATCAAATGAAAAAAAATCTCAAAACAATGGTGAATCTGAACAAGTACATTTAATTAACTTTAATTATTTAGATGAAAATAAGGATAAAGTTGTTACTGCTTCTGTAACATTAGAAATGAGTAACGGTCGAAAGAATTATATTATTACTCGTTCAATAGATGGTAAAAAGAATAGCGTAAATGATGAGATTAAAGAAAATGATGAATTAGATGTTGAAATGCAAATAATTGATGATGCAGGTAACTATGCACCTAATGTCATCAAAGATAAAAATGAAGTAAAGAAAATAATAAATGATATCTTAGATGATGGCTTAAAAGATTTCTTTTTCTTCGATGGTGAACAAATTGAAAGTTTATCTAAAACAGATAAAGAGATGAGAGAAGCTATAAAAAACGGAATTACTAAGTTATTGCAAATTGATGATTTGGATAGAGCAATAAAAGTTGTTGATTCAGCTGTTAGAGAACAACAAAGAACTATTAGAAATAATAATCCATCTTCTGAATTATCACAAATATTGGACGAAATTGAATCGCTTAAAACTAAGTTAACAGAAAAGCAATCTGAACTTGATGAAGTTGGACAAAAGATTGCCTCTGCTAATGAAGATATAAGTAAGTATGAAGAAAAATTACAAAAGAATTCAAATATTAAAACAATATATGAAAGTATTAATACACAAGAAGAATTAAAATCTTCTAAGAAAGAGAATTTACAACAAAATAGAGAACAATCGAAAAAGATTCTTCAAGAAAATGGTAGCAATTTAGTATTAGATGGTCATTTAATTAAAGCTCAATCTTTATTAAATAGTGCTATAAGTACTAATGAAGTTATTATTTCAGTTGATAAATTGGATGAAATGTTAGCTGAACATAAATGCTTATGTTGTGGGCGTAATTTTAGTGATAACGATATTGCCCATACTTATATAAGTCAATTAAAGGTACTTCAAGAAAAAGTTTCAGGCCAAAGTGATATATCTGCGTTATCAAGTAACTTAAAAGTTAATATTCAAAGAAGCAAGAATTCTTTAGATAGTATAAATGATTATTTAGATAAAATTGAATCTAACAAATCAGGTATTGAATCAGTTACAAAACGCTTACAAGAATTAAATGCTGAAGTATCTAATTCAAGTATGAAAGAAGATGACCTTAGAGGTTATCAAATGGCAAAGGAACAAAGAGTTAAAGATAAAGAAGAACTTCTTAGAAACCATGCTGTAATAACTAACGCTATAGCACAATTTGATTCTAGATTACAAGAGTTAGAATTGAAAGCTAAAGAATTAAAGAAAGCAGAACAAAGTCAAAATACAGAAATAAGAAAGTCTGAGTATTTAGAAGAGCTTTCAAGTTTATTCACATCTATTAGAGAAAAATATAGTTTGAAGATGCGTGAAAAATTATCTTCTGAAGCTACTGATACATTTAGAGAATTAATATCTGATAAAGATAAGAATTTAATTAACAAAATAGAAATTGGTGAAAAATATGAAATAATTGTTAGAGGATGGGATAATACATCAATATTACAAGATATTTCATCAGGACAAAGACAAATTGTTTCTCTTGCTGTAATTGTAGGTTTAGCTGAAATTGCATGTAATAATTCTATTAATATTCCATTATTTATGGATACTCCATTTGGAAGAGTTTCTGGTGAAAACAGAAGTAAAATCATTAATTGTTTATCAAAGAAAGTTGGACAATGGATTCTTCTTGTTACAGATACTGAAATGACTGAATTTGAATATAACGAATTATTAAGAACTAACAAGTGGGGAAAAATGTATATTCTAGATGATGGTGATCAAAAGGGTAGAACTAAACTTTCAGAAATTAATAAGAATTTATATGAACCAAAAAAGAAAGGTGTAGGTGAGAATAATGCGTAATTCTAAAGAAATATTTGGAATATTTATTTTCAAAAGAGGAAAAAAATATAATGATATATATGAAACATTAGTAAATAAAAAGCATTTGTTTTCCAATATGCAAGAATTATTTTTCCTAGCAGCTTCA
>CADCNZ010000011.1 GCA_902802935.1 uncultured bacterium
AGTCAACATCTACCATGGTCTGTTTTGAATCAGAGTTAGCGGATATATTTTGAACATATTTATCATTGAAGGGCATGTTTTTCGCCATAAGAGGCAGATATTTTTTAACATTAAGAATCGCATCTGTACCTTTTTGATTTACAATTCCTACACGTCCGCCGAGACAATCTTTTGAAACTGCAATAATACCGGCGTTATCCAGTAATTTCTTTAACTCCGGATTCTCAACAACCGTTTCGGTTAGTTCGTCCGAATAATTTTCTCTTGTTATTGTAAATTCAAGAGGAGTATCTTGGAGTGTTGCCCATTTTTTATCAGCATAAGCATCCAGCATAGGGTCAGCAGTCCTGAGTGCTTTAGCTTGCAGCATTAAATACTCATTAAAATCTTTATTAGTAGATGTTTCAGCAGCTTTTTCAAGCTCTGATGCCATCATTTCAAAATCCTCTTTGAAATAATCAACATAATCAACAGCTTTTAATTCATCACCGTCTCTAAGCACAACCGAGCGCTGATTAAGTATTTTTTCAACTTCTTTGTTTTTGCCGTCATTTAACATTTTTATAAGAATTGTATGGAACTCTTCTTTACTCATATCTTCTGGATAAAGTCCTTCTCCCGGAAGACGTTTAACAACTTTACCGTTAACAGATGCAAGTTCTATCATATGAGAGTCTCTGTCCAGTGCGCAAACACCTTTTTGTGCATCAAAAAGTATTTTGGTCAATCTTGCATTTTCATTACCTTGTTTTATTTCTTTTTCTAAATATTCTTTAAATGCCAAATTGTAATGGTTATCAATTTGCATTTCAATCTTATCTATTATTGCAGCAGCTTTTACAAGATGTTTTAAAGCTGTTTTATCGCCATCATTTAATGCCAAATATTCCGGAGAATCAACGGCAAGCATTTTCTTTGTAGTTAAATAATCTTTATTTGTTCTTTTTTCAAGCTCTTCTTTTGTAAGATTTAATCCAAAGTTTTTGTTGTTTACCATGTTTGCATTATTAGTCGTACTCATTTCATTAAGCTCCTTTATTAAAATGTTATATCTGTTTCTATTGACACTATCACTTACATATATTACACCTTTTGCGTTTATTTTAGTTCCATTATTAATACGATTTAAGGTAAATGTATTAAAAATATCTCTTGTAATATAAACTAATTTCGACAGTTGATAGCTTTAATATAACATAATACAACCAGTGCAGTGTCTTTATCCCAGCATAGAGACATTTATTTTCCCAAACTTGGCAGACAAATCATCAATGTGATGGATAAAATAAACAATAGGCTCTAAATCTTTTTCATTTAAATCTACAATAGCACCCCAATCAGCTCTTGCATGGTGTGCTGCAATCATTTTTCCCACTTTTTTAAAACCTGCTATCATGCAAATAGAAAATCCGTATTGTGAATGAGTTATCCATTCTTTTCTAAACTCTTCATCATAATCAATTAAACCTGATTCAACATCAACTTTATATTCAAAAACCTTACCTATATCGTGCAATAAACAAGCTGCATAGACATCATCATGATTTATTCTTTGGAATACAGTATTCATAACAGCATCAGCATATTTAAGACATTCCAATGTATGCACCATAAGACCGCCTATATAGTTATGATGCATTAATTTTGCAGCCGGAGAAATTAGAATTTTATCTTTATTTTCTGTATATATTGCTAAAACAAAATCTTTTAATGATTCATCCGAGATTTTGTCTATGTACGATAATAGTTCTTGATAAGCCTCGTTTCGCTCAATTTCATTAAGTCCTGTTTTTGCTTCTTTTACAAGTTCTAATGCTGATACCAAACAATTATTATATTTTTCATTAAAAGAGCCTGAAACTATTCTAAGCTGGTTTCCGCATCTGAATAATTTGGAGTCCATACGATTCAATGCTTCTTCCCAAAGTATGCAATTTAAAAATTCCCCTGAATTAGGATCTTTTAACTGAAGTTTCCCCATTTTTGTACCGGATTTTGTATCTCCTATGGAAAATGTAACAACTTCGTATATAATATCAGTACTAAACATGTCTATTCTCCGCCTTATCCTTGAATTTTATCACAAACAAAAAATGAATTGAAACCATTTTCAATTCATTTTGTTACTTTAGAGCTCTTCTTTATCAGCATTTTCTGTTATTTTACCAAAGGCACCGCCAACAGCGCCTCCCATGGTCGCATACGCCAAAAAAGCGATAGGCGCGGCTAATCCTCCGGATACCAAAGACAAAAGTGCTAAACCGGTAACTCCCACCGAAGCTCCTATACCCGCTCCTATTTCTTTAGGACCTTTAAATGAAATTTTGTCACAGCAAGGAACTGTTTCGGGTTTTGTGTTTTGAGGAATAGCTCTAGCAGCTCTAATTTTTTGCGCAGAATAATCCATTCTGCCATTTCGGATAGCGTTAATTCTCATTATTTCGACCTCATGTTTTAAAAACACACGTATGCACTTTACACTATTTTGCAAAATTTGTCAATCATACTTAAAAAAAATCATCCAAAAAGGTAATTAAAAATATGATAAATAATCTTAATATACAAATACCATGACAAACAGTTTTAATCAGGATTATCAATATAATAATTGTATTTCACGCGGTATTTGCTCTATAAATCCACGGACTTCTTCTTTGCAAGAGATAATAATTTTATATCTAAAACTTAGCGGATATTATGCTTTAAAGCTTGAAAATGAAGGTATAACTTTACCAAGGATAAAAGAAATTATACTTGATACTATTTCAATACTGGTAACTAATACTGATTTTACAGAGACAGATTTTTACAACATTATAAAAAATTTTAATGCTGAAATTCCACAAATTATAAACTTATATAAAGACATGTGTGAAAAGAAAAATGAAACACCTGTTTACATGAAAACGGATATAAAGTTTAATAAGAAAACAGATATTATAAAATTTATAAGACTTGGAGAAAAGGAACTGCGTAAAAAATCAGAACAAGTTCCAATGCAAACCAGAAATTTATATAAAATACTATTTTTGCTTGCAAAAAGTTTATGTGTAAATATTCAGGATTTGGAGTCTTTTGGTATAGATGCAAGCATAGGATATATTTCTATCTTGAAAATATTAAACCATATTAATTACACGGAAATTAATCCAGAAGAAATAAAAAAATTTATTAATGAAATTATAGTTTGTAATAATAAACTTGTAAATTATTTGCGTTCTGCTCAAGTGGAAAGGTATGGAATACAACAGGAAACAGATGTATCATATTCTACAACTCCGGGCAAAGCAATATTAGTTGTAGGTTCTAACATACGCGAACTTGAGAAAATACTTTATGCGACAAGTAAGTCCGAAATTGATATTTATACGCATGATGAAATGATGTTGGCTCATACATTCCCAAAATTTAAAGAATTTAAACATCTAAAAGGTCAGTATGGTCAAGGGGTTGAAAATTGTCATCTTGATTTTGCAACTTTCCCCGGACCGATTATAATAACGCGTCACTCTCTTTTTAATATAGAGAATTTATATAGAGGTTTACTTTTTACGACAGATATTGCGTATTCAAAAGGTGTTATAAAAATTCAAGATGATGACTATTCTGCGGTTATAGAATCTGCAATGAAAGCTCGCGGTTTTAAAACCGGAAAAAGTTGTGACAGTGAAAAAATCGGATTTGTATATGAGCAGGAACTAAATTATCTTGAAAAATATTTAAGTAATAATAATTATGAAAGAATAATAATTTTCGGATTATATGGTTATTCTCCGGAAGACAAATCTTATTTTGAAAAATTGTTAAAAGAAGTTGATGATAAAACGCTTATTATATCATTATCTTTCTATTCGAAAAATAAAAATGTAGTATGTATTAACGCTTGTTTTGATAATTATGCGATTATTAAAATAGCAGAAAAAATAAATTTGATTTCAAAACTTCCTTTAAATATATTTGTTCCTCAATGCGGCAGGAATGCAATTGCAAAAATAATCTATTTTTCATCTGTCTTAAACGCTAATACATTTATAGCAAAATGTAGTCCTACAATATTAAACCCTAATATTATCAAAACATTGAAGGAAAGTTTTAATATACGCGAAATTACAACGCCTCAAAAAGATTTTAATATTATAAAAAATATTTAAATTCTTGTTTGTATTATTAATTTGAGTTATATTAGGTAAAGAGGTCTGCATCTTAGCAAGGAGCAATGATGATAAATTTACTAAAAGATAGCGTAAAGTTAACCAATAAATATATAGTTTTGGGAACACCGTTAATACTATTTTCATTACTATCCAGTTTGTATTTATTGTTCTCGGCAAATGGAACTAATATAAGTCTCATTATAGCAATATTTTTATTTTTCCTAATGCTGGGTGCATTTCTTTCCGGCTGGTTTTATATAGTAAAAGAGTGTGTAGAAAATAGAGAAATAGATCCTAATGATTTAATTAAGGATTTTCCGTCCGGAGTTGGTGAATATTTTTTACCCTGCATAGGTTTATTATTTAACGTTTTAATAATTTCATCAATAATATTTTTAGCAGCATACTTTATAGGAATGAAAACAATAGGGGATATTGGATTTATTGCACAAAACTTTAATATGACAACAAATTCTGCTGAATCTTTTAAAGAAATGCTTTCTTCTTTAACCAATGAGCAGTTAATAAAACTCAATGCTTGGAATATTCTTTTGTTTGGAGCAATGAGTATTACATATTTTGTAATGATGTTTTATTCACCGGCATTATTTTTCAAAAGTAAAAATCCTTTTATTTCATTTTTTATAAGCTTAAGAGATTTATTCAACAGAAAGTTTTTAAAAAATGCAGGATTATTCCTGATAATTTTTGTAATATATATTATATTATCAGTACTTACTGCGCTTTTGGGAAGTAACATTGTAATGCATTTTGTGTTTACACTTGCGAATTTCTACTTCTTGGTGCTTGCAGCAGTATATGTCTATAATTATTATTATAATAATTATGTAAAAGTCGGTGGCAATATTGATGCTCGTGTTTAATATTAACTAGGATAAACGACGTATCATTTCGTGAGCATCTTCGTCTTCCGGAAGAATGCTTACCAGTTGCTCTAAATATTCTAAAGCCTTATCATTTTCTTTTAGTTTTTCATAGCATTTTGCAATGCTCATTAAAACTGAAATATTTGCAGGGTGATTTGACAACAAGTTATTAAATATATTTATTGCATTTTCATATTCACCCAATTCATAATAAGTTAATGCAAGTGTATTTTGTGTTTCAATATCAGGATTTTGCTCAACGGCCTTAATCAGATACCTTTTAGCGTCTTCAAATTCTTTTCTGGCATACATTATTCTACCTGCACAAAATAGAATATATTCGTGGTGATGTTCAACTTCAAGAGCTTTCATAATATAATTCTTTGCTTCATCAAGTTGATTTAATACTAATTTATTTAAAGCCATAAAAGTTAAAGCCAATATATTCCTAGGTTCAACTTCCAAAGCTTCTGCATAAAATCTCTCAGCTTCTGTATTTTTTGAAATGGAATATAGAAAATTCCCGTACTCAAAAAGTATTTCAAAATCATTCGGTTTTATTTTCATTGCAGTTTTAAACTCGTCTTCTGCATAATCGAACAATCTCTTATTTAAATAGATTACAGCAAGATCTTTATGGGCACTTGCAATATTAGGATTCATTCTTATAACTTTTTTAAGTATTCTTTCTGCAGTATCTGTATCCATTAAACTTGAAGATAAAACTGCATATTGATGCAAAATTTCGGCCGAAGCATTGTTTTTCAAAAGAATGTTGTCATAAATGTCTTTTGCTTTGTTTAGCTGATTTGTTTTGATATATAAGTTTGCAAGTTTTTGTGCCGGCAGAATGAATTTTGGATTAACAAAAACCATTCTTTCAAGCATAGATATCGCAGTACCTATTTCCCCTAAAGCTTCATAGCACGTTACCAAATTATATTTGTAATTATCTTTTTCAGGATGTGAAACTAAAAGCTTTTTATACATTTCAGCAGCCTCTGAATAATTCTCTGCCTTAACTAAAGACATTGCCAGTGCAACCTTGAAGCTTTCATCTTCATCATCAAGTTCTACAGCTTTTTTTAGGTATTCACATGCATCGGCGTGCTTCTGTTGAATTTGGTAAGTGGAACCAATATTATAATATGCCATAGGGCTATTCGGGCAGAGTTCTAATGCTTTTTTATAACAATTCAATGCTTCTTCACTCTTTCCGGTTGCCATATATGCAGTCCCTAAGCTATTATATGTCAAAACATTGTTTGGAGATTTTTCCAAGGATTTTTTGAGAGGTTCTATACTTTTTTCAAACTCTTTCTTTTTTAAGTATGAAGTTCCGATTATAAAATGAAAGATGTGGCTGTCAGAATTAAACTCAAGTGCTGTCTCGGAATATTTTATTGCTTCATCCGGCTCGTTAAGTTTCAAGAGTACAATACAAAGACTCTGATAAGCATCTGCATAACCTTCCCGTAAATTTAAAACTTTTATATAGGCATTTTTTGCAGATATAAAATCTCCCAACTTGTCATAGCAATTTGCTAAATAGAACCAAGATGTAGCATCTTCGGGCGAATATTTAACGACAGTTTCAAAAAAAACTTTGGCTTCTTGCCATTGTTCCAGATTAACCTTTATTAATCCGGCCAGTTTATTAAGTTCCAAATTATCTTTTTCTTCTTTTAAAGCTATTTCTGCTAATTCCCAAGCGGCTGTAAAATCTTTATTGCCGACCAGTTCGTTAATGCTGTTTATGTCAACCATTTCCAGTAACTCTTTGCTCCTATTCTATATCAAATATTTATCCGCCGAAATAATTTTTTAATCCTGATGTTAAATTTCTGTTTTTACATAATTTTTTAAGTTTTGATATTGCACGATTTTCAATTTGTCTGATTCTTTCTCTTGAGACTCCGTATATTGAGCCTATTTCATCAAGAGTTTTTTTGTTGCCGTCACTGTTCAAACCAAATCTCAAGATAAGAACATCTCTCTCTTTTTGGCTTAATTGTTCGAGCATAAGTTTAATGTCATCAATCATGCTCTCTTGGGAGACCATATTATCAGGAGCAATTGTAGATTCGTCAACAATATAATCTATAATTTTATTAGAATCATCTTTTTGACCTGTCGGAGTATCAATACTTATTGTAGATTGAGTTGATTTTATGATAGATGTAAGTTTTGAAACGGGTATTCCCATTTTGTCTGCAATTTCTTGTTTATTTGGAATTCTTCCAAGTTCTGTTGTCAAATCCATTGTTGCTTTTTTTATTTTGTTAATTGATTCGATTAGGTGGATTGGTAATCTTATAATCCTTGCTTTATCAGCAATGGCTCTTGTTATTGATTGTTGTATCCACCAAGTTGCATATGTTGAAAATTTATATCCTTTTGTGTAGTCAAATTGTTCCGTTGCTTTTATTAGTCCCATATTTCCTTCTTGTATCAGATCGAGAAAAGACAAACCTCTTCCGATATATTTTTTTGCAATACTAACTACTAAACGTAAATTTGCATTAATAAGTACTTTTCTTGCCATAGGATTTTGTGTTTCATATATTTTTTTAGCAACTTCTAACTCTTCTTCTGATGATAGAAGAGGAATTTTGCCAATTTGTTGAAGATAAATTCTTACAGAATCATCAGAATTTACGGAATTAAGACTTTCTTGAGTTTTTGGCTCTTCTATTTCAATGGAGTCATCGTCATCATCTGATACGGATTCAATGCTATTAAAATCAATCCCTTCATCAGAGATATCATCAGCCATTATATTTAAAGAATTGCCTTTTTTTGCCATCCAATATACCTCTTCTTATAATTTTTTACTTACTTTTTGTTTTACTGCTTCAAATAATATTATAGCAGTTGCATTAGAAACATTTAAAGAATTAAAATTTGTTAACATAGGAATTTTAATTTTAAAATCAGCCATTTTTAGCAGAGATTTTGAAATTCCTGCATGCTCTGCGCCCATAATCAGAACAAAATTCATATCTGTATAATCAATGTCATAATAATTTTCTTCTGCATGATGATCAGAAGCAATTACCCAGTAGTCGTTTTCTTTCAATTTTTGTACTGCGCTAACAAGGCTATTTGTTCGTATTATATCAATTCGATTTGTGGCTCCGGCACTTGTTTTTTCTACTGTTGAATTGATTAGTACACCTCTTCTGGAGGGTAAAATAATTCCGTTAACGCCTGCACATACACAAGAACGAATGATTGCACCGACATTGTGGGAGTCTTCAACCCCATCCAAAATTACAACAGAGGTGTTTTTCCCTTTGTTATTTTCTATAAAATCGTCTAAATCTATATAATCAACCGGCGCAATTTGAGCAATAACACCTTGGTGGCGTCCTTCAGGTTCAATGGCATTTAGTTTTTCTTTCGCCACAAACTGATAAACAATACCACGATTTTGAGCCAATTTTTTTATCTGCTCTATTTTTATGTCAGAACGTGCATTATTAGAAATGAGAATTTTGTTAAACTCTCTTTTGCCTGATTCTAGAGCCTCGATAACAGCGTTTTTACCGAAAATTATTGTGTTTTCCATAACTTAAACTATATCTATACTACTATAGATATCTTACCACAAACAATTCGAAAAATTTTCCTACTAAAACAGTATACAAAATATAAATTTTATAGTACAATAGAGAAAAATAGGATGATAATTGATGAATTTATTTAAGAAGAGATTAATAGCTGGTGTCTCAGTAACACCTGAGTTGGGTTTAGAAGTCGCATTAATAGATTTTGAAGCAAAGACTGTTTTGAAATATGGGAATAAACCATTAGAGTATAATGGTAATTTGAGAGAAATAGCAGATTTAGATTTGTTTAAAGATGCTCTTTCTGATTTGCTTGTAGAACTGCAAATCCCGAATAATGCTGAAATAGTTATAAATATACCTGCTACAACATTTAAAATTAATGATTATCCGGCTGCTTTGGACGAAATACAAATTTCTAATGCAGTGGAAGAAGAGTTGTTGCAAAACCCATTCTTCAAAAATAATAATGAACCATGTTCAAGTTTGATGAAACTGCCGAATTCGACGATTCAATTTAATAAGATTGCTTATGTTGCATCAAGCAGGAATATGATTGTCGAAATAGCTTTAATCATGAAAGATTTAGGCTACAAGATACATGCAATAGATACATCAGTAAGCTCTACAGTTAATGCTTTAATGTACTTAGAAAGAGTTAACACTGATTACGATACTAATTGGGTATTAATGCTTATTGAGAATAATTGCTGCAGAGTTATTTCAATGATGGGCAAAAATCCTATTGATACTTTTGAAGAAAAGATAAGTATAGGAGAAGTTTTAGGTGATGCAGAAAATTATTCCACAGTGATTGATGCAGCAGAGCCAATTTTAAAGAATCTGCCTTCAAAATATCTGTGTGTTGTATCGAAAACAAATGTAATAAGTGCAGAAGCTCTTGCTAATAAACTTACGTATACGGCACCTATTACATATCAGGAAGCAAATGTCTTTTCCGGCGAGGCATTTTTAGAAGTAGGTCCTGAAGTAGATCCTGAGATAGCAAAACAAATTTCACTTGATGTTATAGGTGCAGCAATATATAGAGAGTTCATTCCTTATTCTCCTGCTGTATTTAATTTGTATAACAGATCTTTAGGCGATATATATTTACTTGAGCAGCCTCCGGAGATTACAATAGGAGGAAGAACAATAGTTCTTTCTAATGAGCTGCTTGCTAAATATTTTATTGTATTAGCATTAATATTATTGCCGTTAGCTTTGATAATATTTTTCGTATTATTTAGTTATACACAGAATCAAAATGCTCAAATTGAGGAATTAGACGGTAAAATTGAGCAAATCAATAAATTTTTGGAAGAAAATAAAAAAATATCTTCTGAAATGTTTGATGAAGGAACAGAAATTGCATCGGGGTTAACTCATAATAAGGCAATCTATTCTTATTATACAATTGTAGGAACAGAAATCCCGAAGAAACTTTGGCTAACACATCTTAAGTTAGGAGATAAGACTACAATTGAAGGTCAGGCAGATAATTTGGAAAGCGTATATGCATTTTTCAGAAGTATAAAAGATTATAATACAGACTCTGATATAAAACTTCAAAAATTAGGCTTGGCAACAGGCTCAAACAGCATTTTAAAGAATTCTGATTTTGATACAGAATCTATTTTAACTTCATTAAATGCAGATTTTTATGAATTCAGAATATCAAATGAGCCGGAAATTTCAAAAGAAGATATAAAAAATAAAGATGAACAAACCCCGGGCTTACCCGAAGGTTTAGAACCAATAAAAGAATAAAAGGTAATATACAAATGGATAAAATAAAAAGATATCAAGGTGTAATTATTTTCTGCTTAGCAGTTGTTGCATTGCTTGCTGCAGTTTATTTCATAGTTGGTCCGAAAGTATCACAGATGAAAGAAAACACGGCAACTATAGAAGAAAAACAGGGTGAGTTGGAAAAGAAAGAGCAAGAACAGGCAAATGTTGTTCGCAAATTGAAGAAATTAAAAGATTCAATAATGAACTCTCAGAAAAAGATATATTCACCAATTGAGTCTGACTTAGGTAATGATACATTATTCTTTACACTTTATAATGATGTAATTGAGATGCTTCATGCAAATTCAATAAAAATAAAGTCAATAGATTATACATATAATCCTGAGACTGATGAATTTGTAAAGTTCGGAAAAGATGTGTACTTTGTTTGTGATGTAAATATGGAAGTGGTTTCGAATTATGTAAATTTGGGTAAACTAATACAAGATTTGTATCAGTATCCGTATTATATAAGAATAAATGAAATAGAAGTAAACCCGTATGAAAAAGATAAAAAAATATTGGTATCTCATTTAAGTTTAAGACTTTATGCGCATACATCACCAGAAGAAGCAGTCGCAAATGAACCTGAGTCTAAAATAGATGGAGCAGATGTAGCATTGCCGCAATAGTTTAAGAATGATTAAAAAAAGAACTGCTTTGTATAATAAAAGCAGTTCTTTTTTAATAAAAACTTGAAAAAGATTTTTGTTTGAGGTAAATTTATACATATGCGGACGTAGCTCAGTTGGTAGAGTATCTGCCTTCCAAGCAGACTGTCGCGAGTTCGAGTCTCGTCGTCCGCTCCATAAAGAAGAGACTTTTCGGAGTCTCTTTTTTATTTTATATTTACCCCTGTCCATTCTGTTACCTTTTAACAGGACATTTGGTCGGAAGGGGTAAATAATTTTAGTTGGCAAGATAGCTAATTTTAGTAAATTATAGCAATTTTGTAAGGTCGGAAA
>CADCNZ010000012.1 GCA_902802935.1 uncultured bacterium
CGATGGAAAGAAGTCCTGTGAAAACTGTTGAAATAAAAGAACTTTTAAAAAATGCTCTAACGGATGACATTAATAATCGTGAAGTCTATATGAAAGGAATCGATGCAAGCTATCATTATGAGGGTTATAACATTTACAAATCCCAAGATTTATAATATTTCAAGCAATATTTTCAACTAACCAAGTTCGAAACTTGTCAACTTTAAGGTAAATTAGAGGAGATAGGATTAACCTATCTCCTCTAATTTTTGTTACCTTTTAACAGGACTTTTGGTCGGAAGGGGTAAATATTTCGCATCGGCAAAGTTGCTAATTTAGTAAATCTCAGCGATTTTATGAGGTCGGAAATTGGATTAGTTAAAAAGTCCGAAATGTCCGATTTTAGTAACAAAATTGTCCACTCATTTGCACTTTTTGTCCAATAATTGCACTAAAAAGTTATTGTTGGGCAGGTATGCCCAACCTACAAGCTATCTTTTTACCTAAATTTATAAAATTATTGTATTCAAGAAATTTCAAACGTACATATTATACGTAAAATTAAGGTCTCACAATGACAACTACTTCAATATCATTTTCTCTGCCCGATAAATCAGATTCAAAACCTCTAGGATTTTTAACTCGCTGATTTGGATCGTATACAAAGCATATAAGTTTTTTACAATCAGGATGCGTTGAATATCGTTTCATGTCAATGATAAGCTCGTTAGAAAGTTCTTTATTTGACAATCCCTTTCTCGTCATCTTGGTTTCAATTACTATTTGTTCTTTTTTTAGTAAGAAATCTTGTCGTGAAGAAGTACTTGCATAAGAAGGACACCATTCCTCTGTTCTAATATCATCACAATAAAGCATTAAAAGAGCATGTAATAAGTCTTGCACATCATATTCATCCATAACATCTAACGTATCTCTATCAGAATATCTATCTCTTAACTGAATTACAATATTGTGAAATTTCTCAAATATATTATAAATATCAGTAATTTTTACAGTCTCATCATTATTTGTCTTGTCTTTAGAATGAATACTATTTTTATATTCATCTTTATTGTGTTCTAAAATTTTAAGAATTCTATCAATTTCAAAGATATTTTTTTGATGAACATCTTTGTTGTATACATACATGTTTGATAAAATTTTATTAATATTAAAACTATACCAATCAGATATTTCATGGCATGAATAAACGATAATGTCTAAATCATTGTTTTTTATGGCATTCTCTAATTCATCAAGTATATTACTTATTGCTGGCTCAGAAGTATACTGACGAATACATTTAATAATTCCATTAATCTTAATTGTAATGAGCTTAAAATCTTCCATAAATTAAATATGCTATAAAAACAGTTACTTTGCAACAAAATAACATCAAATAACATAACCAAATTTATTAGTGTTGTTTACTTGCATACACTTTGTTATTTGTTATTTGACAAATAGAGTGTCTTATAAAGTTAAATCTTTTGTTTTATCAGTGATTTCATGGTTAATCACGTTTAATTTTTGCGGTCAAAATATATAAACATATTAAATTGTCCTTAAAAGTTCAACAGATTAACTCTGAATATTCTGTGTGTAATCTGTGTGTAATTGATGATATGTAGTTTACCATGTTTTTGTATTAGTTTCATGTACCCAAAATGGTTGCAGAACCAGAAAACCCTAAAAGTCAAATCCCTCTGTCACGCATGAGGTCGCGAGTTCGAGCCTCATCGTTCCCGCCATTAAAAAGAGAGTCCGTCAGGGCTCTTTTTTACTATTGTTTTTTGTCTGATTTAAACTCAACATATTTAATAGCAAGCTTAAGAATATCAGACTTTGTTATACCACTATTTTCGCTATCTACAAGCTAGCTTATATCAAAAATATTTGTATGTATACAATTTATCAACTTGTTCAGCCGCTTCTAATTCAAAAATTCGTATAGGTTCTTCTTTGTATAGTCAATTGTTTATTTTGAATTTATATTATTTTTCAAGAAATTTATTAATATCAGCTTCCATACCATCTTTGGCTTTAATAAAATTGTCTATAATGTGTTCGGCTAAATTCCATGTTCTTGCCTCTACCCCCGCAGCCATATAACCTGAAATCGTTTCTCTGGGCGGATTTTTCATGAAGAATCCGAATATTCCACCTTTTTTAATTTTGCTTGCAAGAATTTCGATAGATAATCCCTTATCTAGCATAATACCTGCAGGTCTGGCATGAGGAGCAACATTAACAAAAACATCATACTTCTCACATAAAGTTTGAAATGATTTATTTGCATTAAGGTTTTGAACTAATTTATCTTCTATTGCAAACCCATCTTCCCCTATTAATGGACTTAATAATTTCCCGCAATTAACCTTTTTTAGTGATGTAAAATTAGTTTGATTATTATTTTGAGCATTTAAAGTTACCTGCATATATTCCCCTTTCATAATTGTAATAAACCCCGTAAAAATATTTTTTGCTAGTGTACTGCAACGATACTTAATTTTTCTATTAAACTGCATATTATATCAGTACTTGGAGCAAATAAATGATTAATGAATTTCTTAACAAAAAGTTCGAACCTGTGAGCGTCAACCCCGCCATTTAAATCAAAAATATTTTCTAAGGCATATAACTAAAATTTTTCTTTAGGCAAGTCACAAGAATGCTTCTTTTTGATATCCTTGCGTAACATTTGATTAGCTTTTTCTTCTATTATTTTTACAATATCCATTACAGTTGCTTTCATAGGAATAATTTTATCAGCTTCATCATCATAGCAGCCGATTATATAACCGTTGTCATTTTTTCTAAGTATAGAACGCGGTTTATCAGAAAGTTTTTCAAAACCCATTCTGGTATAAAAATTTACTGCTGATGATTTTTCAGGCAGTTCTGATCTTACAAAACACTGCTTAAACCCTGATTTTAGCAATCTCCAAAAAAATTCATACACAGTAGCTTGTCCTTCACCCGGGATTTTTTTATTCCAAGTTGCTAACCAATCCAATTCCGTTTCATCTTGTGAATGATTCTTTCTGCTGGAATAATGTAAATTGCCTTTTTTATCAATTTTTAATACATTTCCTATCAAAATAGAACCAGGTTCATTATTGTAAAATGACATTAATATATCTGCTTTTGTTTCTGAGCTTTTTTCCCCTCTTAAAATTTCTATACCGGCATTAAAAGCCTCTTGTATAACTTGTCTTGCTGATTCATTATCAATTTCATACTTTTTATAAAAATTTTCAAGATTATCTATTAAATGCTGCAAATAACCGATATCTTTTTTCTCCAGCTTATATAAAACAACCTTAGATTTTGTTTGCAAATATGAATATTCTGCTAACGGTATCGCTTTGAAGCTAACTTTGTTTTGGGGTATACTACTGTTTAAATTATTGCAAATGTTATTAATCAAACTAAACTCCTTGCTTAAAATTAAATTCTAATTGATTATATTAAAATCTGTAAAAATAAAATTTGTTAGATTAAACTAATAGAACCTTTGAAATTATTTCCACTTGTTCAAAATCATATCTATAACGTTAGCAGTTTGTAGTATTTCAGAAAATTTATTAATTCAATGTTTCTTCGAATTATAATCAATTACTTAACATCAAAATTAAAATAAGTATCTGTATAAGGTTCGTTTTTCAATGTAAAATGCCACCACTCTGAATCTATACCTTGAAAACCTGCCTTTATCATAGCATCGTGCAAAATTTTTCTATTTTTCTTTTGCTCTTTTGTTATTTTCTTATAATCTGGGTGAGAAATTTCACTGAACAAATCAAAGGTTCCGCCCATATCAACGAAAGAACCGTCTTTTTTAATTAATGTCAAATCTACCGTTGACCCTCTTGTATGCCCTGATTTTGACATTATATATTGCCCTTTTAGCAAATCTGATTTCTGAAGATTTGGATAAAATGATTTATCCCCATCATCAGTTGGATTATTTATCCAATCTACAAAATTATCAACTGCTTTCTGAGGTCTGTACGTATCCCAAATGAGCAATCGATATCCTTGCTTTCTTAAATCGTCTGCTGCTAAAGTTAATGCTCTTGCACCTTCCTTAGTCATATATGCCACAGGTGCTTTGTAACCTTTGATTTTATTCCCCGTAAAATTGTTTGAAGAATAATATCTTATATCATATACTGCATCATCAATTACTGTATATAGAGGCACAAAATTGCTATTGTCATATGAAATTTGTGACGCTGCTGCAATTTGTATAAAACTCAAAGAGATTAATATACTTAAAGCTAATTTTTTCATATAAATTTCCCTTCTTTACAATATAACACATAAGCATGTAAACGCTAATTTTTATTTTACTATAAATTTAAACATATTTTTACCTGAAGATTTTAATGAATATTCTTGTGCATATTTTATAAAACCCTCTGTCATATTATCTTTGGGTATTACAAATTCAATAGGATTTTCAAGTGATTTTAACAAATCCGGAAGCATTGTTGCTAATTTATCTTTAGATAATTTCGCAAAACCTTTTTGAGTTTTTATTAAATAGAATAAAATATCGTCATATAATTTTGACTCTTTTTTATTAAAAATACTGGAAAGTTGAACATCACCGGATACTTTCCTGATTTTTCTGTATAATTTTGTAATATTTAATTTTTTTTCTAATGGTTCTGCTTTTAAATAAAATATTGTAGGTTGTTTTAGTGCTGATTTTACAAAATCATCTTTTGTTATACCAACTGCCTTGGAAGTATTTTCCGCATTTTTATTTAAATTTTCAGGATTTAGGTAAAACAACTGCGGTTGTTTTAGTGCTGCTTCCAAAAAATCCTTTTTTGAAATATTAAGTAATCTTGCAGAATTTTCTACATTTTTGTTTAATGTTTCCGGATTTAAATAAAATAACTGCGGTTGTTTTAGTGCAATATTCACAATATATGATTTAGCTATATCAAATAAATTAACAAATTTTTCTATATTTGATGCTACAGATTGGGGTTTTCTGTATAATAGTTCCGGCTGTTTTAATGCAGAGTTTATATAATCTGTTTTCGGAACATTTAATAACTTTGCCGCTGTCTCAACATTTTTATTCAATGTTTCAGGTTTTAAATATAGAAGTTGCGGCTGTCGATTTGCAGCTTTTATAAATGTTTCTTTCGAGATTTTAAAAATTTTTGAAACTTTATCGACATTTTTTGATAACGATTTAGGGCTTCTATACAACAACTCAGGATTCTTGAATGTTAATTTAACAAATGTTGATTTTGGAACCCCCAGCAAATTTGCTAATTTTTCCACGTTTTTATTTAATGTTTCTGGTTTTTGTGTAATTAGCGGAGTTTGTTTTAGCGCCATTTTTATAAAATCCGATTTGGAAATTCCTAATAATTTGGCGGAAGATTCCATATTTTTATTTATTGTTTCAGGGCTTCTGGTAATTATTACAGGGTTTTTAAAAACAATATTCATAAATTCTTTTTTTTCTATATCAAATATTTTTGCTTCTTCTGCTAAATTCTTTGCTAAAACATCGGGATTAAATGAAAGAATTTCAATTTTTGCCAAAGCCATTGCTAAAGCTTGATTAAAATCTATACCCAAACTTTTTGCAACATTATATATGCTTCGTCTGTTCTCCCCTGAAATTTTGTCTTTTTGACTTTGTATGAGTAAAACCCCTTGTTTAAGAGAATTTTCAACTGTCCTCTTTGAAATACCTTCTTTCGCAGCAAGTTCCTTTCTAGACAATCCTTTACCAATTTGCCTTATGCGTCTTTTTACAGCAGGAGACATTTCAGCATTTTGGATTTGTTCCTCAAGTTCTCTTTTTGCCTTTTCTATTTCAGACTCGGATTGAGGTTCTGGGATATCTCTCTCTGTTAACCTATCCATATAACGAAGTTTTTTGTTGCCAAAAACATTGTCTTCTAAATTTTTTGTTTCTTGGTACGGTTTTAAAAGCGAAGTAAAAGGCTTATATTGATTAATATAGTCAATTAAATCCTCAACTGTATTTTTAGGCTTTATCTCATACAAAAATTCCCAAAATCTAACCTTTATGTCAGATATAACATCTTCTATAGGATACCTTCTCGTCACATAATTATTTCCTTCCTCTGATATATATGGAAAAAATAATTTATAAAGCGCTATCGAAGACTGTTTTCTATCCGGATTAAATGTTTTGTTTGAAATAATTCCATTTATATATTCTTCGGCTTTTTGCTTATCTTGAGGTTTTAATTCTATTGATTTATAAGTGGGATTTATACTGTTATTAATTATATTAATTTTCATATAATCGCATTTTACTACAAAAGCAATTCACAAAGGAACAATCTATTACATTTTATTTACACTTATCAGACTTGAGTCAATATCTAATCCATCTGCACTCAAAAGTCCTATTGGAATATCCTTGTTTGTACCATGCCAATCGCTGCCGCCTGTTATTAACAGATTATATTGTTTTGCAATATGTACAAGAAATTCAGCTTCTTTTTGAGTATACCTCGAATAATAACACTCTAGCCCCTTAATTCCGCAGTTAATCATTGTTTCAAGGTTAGGAATAAATTCCTCCTCTGACAAATGTTTTTCCCCTTCTCCGCCCAATGGGTGTGCCCATATTGGTGTACCTCCGGCTTTATCTATAGTTTGTATTGCTATTTCGCCATCGAATTTCGTATTACCTGTTTCACATTCGTCTAAGTATTTTTTCATAGCTTCAATATTATTATTCGCAAGACCTCTATTGACTAAAATATTAGCAAGATGTGTTTTTACCACACTCTGTCTTGAATAAAGCCAATTCAATTCTTCTTGACTAAGCTCAATATTCCATACATTTTTTAAATATTTAATACGTGTTTCAAGCTTTTGTTTACGTAATTTTTTACCTAAATCAATCAGTTTTTTTAAGTCTTTGTTATCTGCATCTATGTTATATCCAAGAATATGACATTTTACATCTTTAGCTTTACAAGTAAGTTCTACCCCTTTGATAAATTGAATTTCATCGGTAATCAATCTTTCTGCTTCTTTTATTCCAGCTACGGTATCATGATCGGTAAGGGCAAATATTTTTATACCGTTTTTTTTTACTTCTTCAACCAATTCATGAACAGAGGCACTGCCATCAGAATTATTACTATGCAAATGTAAATCAAATTTAGCCATAAATAACTTTTAACCTTAATAAACTTTTTTATTAAAGTATTCTCGTATAATTCTTTCAATTCGTTCTGAAGATTTACCATCTCCGTATGGATTTTGAGCTTTTAAACGAGTTTGCTCTTTGTTTGAGGAAAGTATATTTTCGCTTTCATGAATAATTTTTTTATAATCAGCACCAACAAGCATTGAAACTCCTGCCTCAACACCTTCTTTACGTTCTGTTTCATATCTCATCACGAGTGTTGGACAAGCAAACGTCGGCGCTTCTTCTTGTATTCCGCCGGAATCAGTTAATATAAGTTTTGCATTTTTCATCAAATAAACAAGATTTGGATATTCCAAAGGCTTGAGCAAATGAATATTTAAAAATTTACCTAATCTCGTATGTATTTTATCATGTACATTCGGATTTGGGTGAACCGGAATTACAAAACTATGATCTTGATATTTTTCTGCTAAATATTCTATTGCACTTATAATTCTGTCTATTCTTTCTCCGTGATTTTCTCTTCTATGCGCAGTTATGAGTACTAATTTGTCATCAATATTAATATTATTCTGCACATAGAATTTCCGAGACTCTTCAATAACATCATCTGATAAACAGGTTAAAGCATCAATAACAGTATTGCCTACAACATGTATTTTATCCTTGCTGATTCCTTCTTTCAAGAGAGCATCTTTATTAACCACGGTAGGCGCAAAATGTAAATCCGCAACTCGTGAGGTCATTTGACGCATAACTTCTTCAGGGAAAGGTTCATATATATCATAGGAACGCAACCCTGCTTCAACATGAAAAACCGGAATCTTATGATAGAAACTTGTTAACGCCCCGCAAAGGACAGTCATGGTATCCCCTTGAACAATTGTTGCATCTATATTATTTTCACAATAAACTTTGTCCAATGATGTCAATATTCTCGCTTGCACTGATGATAACGATTGATTCTCTCGCATGCAATCCAAATTATAATCCGCATTTAACCCAAAATAAGAAAGAGTTTGGTTTGAAAGCTCTTTCTGCTGTTCTGTATTACATATAATTACGTTATAGTCTTTATTATACTTTCTGAGTTCAAGTATAACCGGAGCAAGTTTTATAATTTCCGGACGTGTTCCTAATATAAAAGCAATCGTTTTCATACGTTTCATTATACAATAAAAATTTTTTTATATTTGTTTTTTTGATATAATTCACTTAACAGAGCAGGGAGATTGAAAATGCGTCAAAAACCTATAGAACAAGATAAATTTGAGAGAAGACAAAATTTTAACGCGGTTGAAGAAAATTTAACACCGGAACAAGTCAAAGAAGAAGCTGCAAGATGTTTAAACTGCAAAAATCCGAGATGCGTTCAAGGATGTCCGGTTAACATACAAATACCTGATTTCATTAAAGCACTGAAGGAAGATAAGCTTGATGAAGCAGGAAAAATTATTAGAATGACCAGTATGCTTCCTTCTGTTTGCGGTCGTGTTTGCCCTCAGGAACGTCAATGCGAAGGGAAATGTGTATTAGGAATAAAAAGTGAGCCCATTGCTATTGGCGCATTAGAAAGATATGTCGGAGATAATACTAATCCGAATACCGATATTTGTTCTCCTACAGGTAAAAAAGTCGCTATTGTAGGCTCAGGCTGTGCCGGTTTAACTGCTGCAGCTGATCTCAGAAAAGCAGGTCACGATGTAACCATTTTTGAAGCACTACACAAGTTTGGCGGAGTATTGAGATATGGAATTCCTCCGTTCAGACTTCCGCGCAAATTTCTTGATAAAGAAATCAATAATTTAATTAAAATGGGTGTGAAATTTGAAAAAAATGTTATTGTTGGCAAATCAATAACATTAAAACAATTGGAAGAAGATGGATTTAATGCGATATTTATATGTTCCGGCGCAGGTTTGCCAAAAATGATGAGAATTCCTGGTGAAAATTTAAACGGCGTTTTTTCTGCTAATGAATTCTTAACACGTGTAAACTTGATGGGAGCGAATGATAAAGACAATGCAACTCCTCTAAAGCTTGGTAAATCTGTAGCAGTAATCGGAGGAGGCAATGTTGCAATGGATGCAGCAAGAACTGCGGTGAGAGTTGGTTTTGAGAATGTATATATCGTATATAGAAGAACTGAAACAGAACTTCCTGCAAGATTAGAAGAGATTAGACATGCAAAAGAAGAAGGTGTTCAATTTATTTTCTTAAGAGCCCCCAAGCAAATATACAACTCAGAGGGATGTGTTAGCGGGATGCAATTTGAAATAATGGAGCTTGGTGAGCCTGACGAATCAGGAAGACGTTCTCCTGTTGGCACCGGAAAATATTTTGATTTGGATGTTGACACCGTTATAGTAGCATTGGGCACTGGTCCAAATCCTATTATACAAAAGTCTGCATTAACCGAAGGTTTTGAATTTATCACGGATAAAAAGGGTTACTTCACAGTAAACGAAGAAACAAGAGAAACCTCTATACCACATATATATGCAGGAGGCGACGTTGCACCGGTTGGAGAATCTAATGCAATTAACGCTATGGGGGCAGGTAAAAAAGCTGCAAAAGCTATTAATGATTATTTAGCAAGTATTTAAAACTTATTCTTTGCCTAAAACATTATCTAAATCATCCTGAAATTTACGACTTAAACCATGCAAGAGTTGAATTTCATCATTGTTTATATTTTCAAAAACTTCTATTAGAAATTCTTTCATCACCGGTTTGATTTCTCTTATTAATATTTTGGCATCTTGAGTAATATTAAGAAGATATACCAACCTGTTATTAGAATTACCTATAGTACGTTTTATAAAGTTTTTCTCTTCCAAACTTTTTAATAGTCTTGCGGTTTTTGACTTATCCAATAGCAGAATCTCTGAAAGCTGCTGTTGATATATATTAGGATTACACATTATTGTGTCTAAAATAACAAACTCTTCCCCTGTTATACCCTTCTTTAGGCTGTCGATTTTCTGTCCAAGCTGCTGTTTTAAATTTCTTATAATGATGTCTATAGAATATATTATTGTTTCTGTATAATGATTTGCATCGATTCTTATCATAGATTGATTCTAACATGTTATAAAAAATATTGCATATATTTTGGAGTTTTTATTTACAAAAAAGTTTGTCCGTTATATAATTTATTATGTACAAATTTGCTAGTTAAGAGGGCTCTAGAGAATGTTAATAGAAAAATATTTAGAAGTGGTTGTTAAGCAGAGAGGTTCAGATTTACACATATCTGCCGGATTACCCCCAGTAGTTCGTATTGACGGTAATTTGCAAAGAATGGATGTTCCTGCATTAAAGCCTGAAGAAGTTGAATTATTATTGTTCCCTATGCTTAACAAAGAACAAAGACGTAAACTTGAACAAGACTGGGAATTGGACTTTTCATACGGTATACAAGGTTTGAGCCGTTTTAGGGTTAACATTTATAAAGATAGGGGTAATTATGCTGCAGCTTTTCGTGTAATTGCTTCAAAAGTACCGTCTTTTAAAGAATTGGGACTGTCTGATACTGTAAGAAAGATTGCTGAAAAACCACGCGGTTTAGTTTTGGTTACCGGCCCAACCGGTTCAGGTAAATCTACAACACTTGCTGCTATGATTAATTATATTAATGAAACTCGTTCAGAGCATATATTAACAATTGAAGACCCTATAGAATTTATTCACCCGTCTAAGCGTTCTATTATTCACCAAAGAGAACTTGGACAAGACACCAGAAGCTTCGCGAATGCTCTTAAATCTGCTTTACGTGAAGACCCTGACATTATTCTTGTTGGTGAGATGAGAGACTTGGATACAATAAGATTAGCACTTACTGCAGCTGAAACAGGTCACTTGGTATTCGGAACTTTACACACTTCTTCCGCATCACAAACAATTGATCGTATTATTGACGTATTCCCTGAAGGGCAGCAGCAACAAGTCAGAGTACAACTTTCAAACTCTTTAGTAGCTGTATTCTCTCAGACATTACTTCCGTTATTACAACCTGACGGTACAAAGAGCGGTCGTGTTATGGCACAAGAAGTCATGCTTGTCATACCTGCTATTGCAAACCTTATCAGAGAAGCAAAAGCTGCTCAAATATATTCAACAATGCAAACCAACTCAGGTTTTGGAATGCAGACACTGGAAATGGCATTAAGAGATTTGTATATGAAGAAGAAAGTAACTTTGGAAGATGCTTTATCTCGTTCAAGCAGACCGGAAGAATTTAAACGCGGACTACAAAATAGTTAGTTTTTATATCAAGATAAAAAAAAAGAACTTCATAGAAGTTCTTTTTTTTTTGAGTATTTACAAAAATTATACTATATGTTAGAATGCCCTAGGTAAAGGATTAGATTATATGACATTTATGAGCGCACAACTTCATCATACTCATACGAACCCGAATGGGCTCGGAGGTTTGTTGCGTCTCTAAACACTCCTTTAAAATGCTCATTCGGGATAAATTCAGAGAAATGAGTATGATTAAAAAAGGAGAATTTTAAAATGTCAATTATTAATGTAATTTCAGCTATTGGAAACAATAGCAGTGTATATCCTCTTATCGTTAGAGATTGTGGAATTGAAGCACCGTCAAAAATTGCTTTAACCTACAATCAAAATTTAAAAGATTCAAAACAGATGGCTTTTAATGCAATGAGAGAAAGATTAATTGATGAGTATGGAACATCATTAGTTTGGCTTGGCGGGATTCCGTTAATGAATAAAATCTGTGATTTCGGGATACAAAAAATCGGATATTCACCCAAAATAAGTGTTGATTTATACAAAGAAAACGACGAACAGGGTATAAAATACAATATTGAAAAATTCAAAGAAACAGCGCCTGAAGCAGTTAAAGATTTGGAAAAGGCTTTAAAATATAAAAAAAATTACAAAAGATTACAGGCCGGAAAATTTTTATTATCTACCGCTATACCTATTGCAATGATGGGATTTATATTACCAAAACTTAATTTTAAATTAACTGATAAGATCAAAAAACGACAAGAAAAACTACAAAATATTACAGAAGGAAACAACATCTCGTTTAAAGGCAGAGTAACGTCTGTTATGGCAAACATGTCTACTGTTAAGAAAATGGCCGTAACAGACGGAGGACTTACTGTAGGACGCGTCACTACAGCAAGAAACAAATATGAAAAAATGGAAATGGGATTTAAGATGTCTATGATGATGTTTTTAAACTTTGTTTTACCTGATTGTTTAGCAAAAGGATTAGATATGCTAACAGAAAAACTCTTTAACATAAATGTAAATCTGGATCCTAAGCTATTAGGAGAAAATTTCAAAAGGATAAAAAACATTCAACTTCCAAAAGATAATATAATAGAATTCCTTGATAAAAATCCAAATTCTGAATTTTCAAAACTCTGCGAAGAATACTGTGGTGTAAAATACTTAGCAAACAGGGTAAGAGATCCCAGAATTTTTGTTGATAAAAAGAAAGTTGAAAAATTAAAGCAAGAAATTGAAAAATTTAATATGGGTATAAATAAAGCCAAAAATCCTTCTAATTATGCAAAGAAGGCTCTTTATGCAAAATCAGCAAACATTTTTGCAAACATAGCTATCAGCAGTTTTTTACTGGCAGTAGCTTTGCCAAAAGCAACTTTTTATTTGCGTAAAAAAATAACAGGATCAGATGCAGAGCCGGGGCTTGTCCAAGCAAACAAATAAAATTTATTTTTTGAGCAAAAGTTTAATTCCCGCTTTAAAATAATTTTTTAGTTCAGACAAGGTTCTGATTCCAATTAAAGTTTTTAGGATAAATTTCGGGCGCAAATAATATCTTTTTAAGGCTTGTTTATGGAGCGCAAAAATTCTTTCCTTAGAGAGTTTATGCGCTCTTATAACAGGTTCATAATATGAATTTGCAAAATCTAATTCACCTGAAATTAGGTGATTAATCATTGCATAAGCAAAATACTTTGTTCCCGGAAGAGGATTGGCTGTATAAAAACTTACAAAATTACTATCCAACTCTATTGCAAATTTTATTGTTTCTTCAAATGTTTCTTCTGTCTCCCAAGGTAAACCTATTACATAATAATTATAAATTTTTATTCTGTGTTTCTTTAAAATTTTAACTGTATTTCTGATTTCATCAAGATTAACTTTTTTCCCTATTTTATCTAAAATTTCTTGTGAACCGCTCTCTACTCCGATGCTGCAAAGACGGCAGCCTGCTTTATACATCCAGAAAGCCATTTCATCATCCATGGTATTTGCTCTGGTATTTGCTGACCAAGTTATACGCAAACCGTTGTCTATAATCTTTTTACATAAATTTATTGTCCAAGTTTTATCTATGTTAAAAATATCCGACCAAAATATGAAATTTGATATTTTGTACTTTTCAATACATTCTTTAATTTCATTTACTATATTATCAGCAGAACGCATTCTCACTTTTTCGCCTGCAACAGGAGTTGCCAAACAAAAGAAACAGTGGTACGGACAGCCTCTTGAAACCTTAACTACTGCTTGAACTTGATTATTATCCGGACGTCTATATAATGAATTATCTATCAAATGCCGCGCTGGAAATGGCAATTCATCCAAATTTTCTATAAATGGTCTCGGGTCATTTTTTACAGATTGAAAATTTTCGTCCGTAAAGCATATTCCAAGAATATCTTCGTTTGGAATTCCCTCTAAAATATCCTTCAGAGTATATTCAGCTTCGCCGAATATCACATAGTCTACAAAAGGATTTTCATAAGTAACATTTGTATTGTAAGTCAAGAAAGGTGCACCTTTAACAATTACTTTGACAGATGGTAATAATTCTTTTGCTTTTGCTAATGCTTCCATATCGGTCTTAAATGTTGGCATTGCAATATTTGCAACCAAATAATCAGGAGCGTATTCTAATAAAAAAAAAAAAAAA